>VBCJ01000016.1 GCA_005884335.1 Betaproteobacteria bacterium
TGCGCGACTATCTGGAAACCCTGGATTGGAACAAGACACCGCCTGCGCCACGGCTCCCGGCGGAAGTGATCGCAAAGACTTCCGACAAGTACCGCGAAGCCCTTCGCCGCCTGACAGGACAACAATTGGGAGGATAAGAAATGGCTAGCCGCTCGCCCCTTGTCGGGATCGTCATGGGAAGTCCAGGCGATTGGGAGGTGATGCGCGAGGCGGCGAAGCAGCTCACCGATTTCTCCGTCCCCTACGAAGCCAAGGTACTGTCGGCGCACCGCTCGCCCGACGCGCTCACCGAATGGGTGGAACACTCGAGCGCGAAAGGTGTCCGCTGTTTCATCGCGGGCGCAGGCGGTGCCGCGCATCTGGCCGGGGTGATCGCAGCGAAAACGACGCTTCCCGTGCTCGGGGTGCCGATGCCCTCCAAATATCTGCACGGGTTGGATTCACTGCTTTCGATCGTACAGATGCCCAAGGGGGTCCCGGTCGCGACTTTTGCGATCGGCGAGGCGGGTGCCGCCAACGCGGGACTCTTTGCCGTCGCCATGCTTGCTCAGGGAGACCCGAAACTCGCCAAACTTCTCGCGCAGTTCCGCGCGGGCCAGGCCGAAGCGGTAAAGAACGCCAAGCTGCCGGGTTGACACGGGTTCGTCCCGCTTTTCCTTGCCTGCGAAAGTCGACGCGCTCCAATCCGTTCCAATTCGGGATGCCGTGGCGATACTGCGCCGCGGCGGCCTGGTTGCCTTTCCCACCGAGACGGTCTACGGACTGGGCGCCGACGCGTCCAACCCTGCGGCGGTCGCACGAATCTACAAGGTCAAGGGCCGTCCCGCGGGCCATCCCGTCATCGTTCATATTGGCGATGTCGGGCAGCTCGTTCGCTGGGCTCGCGAGATTCCCGAGGCCGCGACGAAACTCGCAGCGCGCTTCTGGCCGGGGCCGCTGACCTTGGTGCTGAGGCGTGCGCCAGGTGTCGGTAGTCAGCTCACCGGCGGTCAGGATACGGTTGGCCTGCGCATTCCTGGACATCCGGTCGCTCTTCGGCTCCTCCGGGAATTTGACGGAGGCATCGCGGCTCCGTCGGCGAACCGCTTTGGCCGGATCAGCCCGACGACGGCGGAGCATGTGCGAATGGATCTGGGAAGCGAAGTCGACCTGGTCCTGGACGGAGGCGCATGCGAGATCGGTATCGAATCCACCATCGTGGATCTCTCTCGCGGGAGGCCTGTGCTGCTTCGCCCCGGCCGAATCGCTGCAGGGGAAATCGCGGCAACGCTCGGCGTCGCGCCCCTATCGCGCGATTCAGATGCCCCACGCGCGCCCGGGACGCTCGCGGCGCACTACGCACCGCGGCAACCGCTCCGGCTCATCGAATCGGACCGGTGGGAGCGAAGCGTACGGGGCATTTCGCATGGCCGAGGCGTGCTGTCCTTCCGTTCGCCTCCGGAGGGTGACCTGAGCACGATGTGGATCGAGGCGTCCAGGCAGCCGAACCAGTATGGACACGACCTTTACGCTCACCTGCGCGCGCTGGATTCTTCCGGCTGCGATCGGATTCTGGTCGAGGAGCCGCCTGCGACGGCCGACTGGGCTGCAATCCGGGACCGGCTTGGTCGCGCCCGTTCGGGCTGAGAGGGTGCCTTACGCGAGCCCGCCCGCGGAGTCCTTTCTTGTCAGCAGCCGCGCGAAGTTCTCCAGAGAAATCAAGTGGGCGTAAATGCGCCCCATGATGCCCTTGCGGATCAGGTTCTTGTGCTGCGCGGCGTTGAGGAACTCGAGTTTCCTTTCGTCGACGCGGTGCATGCCGCCCAGTTTCATGGCTCCACCTTCCTTGAGCGAGGCTTGAAGCGTGAAAGGTTCGAGCAGTGCGTAGTCGGCGAGGATCGCGCACATCTCGCGGCCGCGCTCGAGATCGGCTTCATACTCCTGCAGCAGCTTCTCGATCGGTTGCCAGCATGGAAGGGCGGCGCCCGAGTCGTCGAACATGCGCTCCCCGTCATCGGAGAGAAAAGCCTTCTCGACGCAGATCAGCCGATCGGCCTGCTCAACCGAGTTGAGCGTCACCCGCGCCATGCAGAATGGGTGGCGGCGCAAATACGCCGGAAGGTACGCGGAATTGTCCCATCGGCCGTCGCACAGAAACAGATTCTCGCCTCCCGTGACCCCCAACACTCCGACCGGAATGAAAGTCCGGCCTTGGTCGGTCGTGATGAACGCGAGCGGGTAGTCGCGGCACGCCACGCCGAACTCCGAATACGAAATCGGCACGGCGTTGACTCTGCGGCAGAATTCGGGGAGCGCACCGGGAGCGGGCAGCCGTACCTTCTGATCCCTTTGAAGAGGAACGATCTCGCCGTAGCCGAACGGCGGATTGATCTGCATGGGAATTCCTGCCGCGCGATTCTGACCGCATCATAGCGCCGGCCCATCGCGCCCTGCAAATGTTTCACTGCGACGAAGCTCGGCTCGTGCTCGTTTTGCGTTGTCGGAGAGGGGGATTGCGGCTAAAATTGCCGCGACGTGGGGTTGTAGCTCAGCTGGGAGAGCGTCGCGTTCGCAATGCGAAGGTCGGGAGTTCGATCCTCCTCAACTCCACCACCGTCCCGTGAATTTGAAGTATTGTGGGTCGAGCCCCCACTCACCGACGCATGCCCACGCCGCTCAAACTCCTGATTCTCGAAGACAACGCCTTCGACGCCGAGCTCGAAGTCGGGAAGCTCGAGGCCGCCGGCTACGAATGCGACTGGCAGCAAGTGCAGACCCGGGAGGAATTCGAGGCTTCTCTGGATCGCCCGGAATTCGAGCTGATCCTCGCCGACTACAATCTTCCGAATTTCGACGGGCTGAGCGCGCTTGGCCTGCTGAGGGAGCGCGGACTGGAAATCCCCTTCGTCCTCATCTCCGGCACGCTCGGAGAGGAACGCGCCATCGAGAGCCTCAAAGCGGGCGCCACCGATTACGTGATGAAGGAAAGGCTCGAGCGCCTAGCGCCGGTGGTCACCCGCGCCTTGAATGACCGCCTCGAGCGGGCCAATCGCAGTGCCGCGCAACAGGCACTGCGGGACGCCCACCGCAGGCTACAGGCGCTTTCGGTGCGACTCCTTCAGGTGGAAGAAACCGAGCGCCGCCGCATCGCGCGCGAACTGCACGACGGCATCGGACAGCTGCTCACTGCGGTTAAATTGCGCCTCGCGGGCCTCAATCCCTCCTCAGCAGACTATGGGTCGCGCCGGCGCGAATGCGTTGCGGCGATCGACGACGCGCTCGAGCAAGTGCGTCGCGTGTCGCGCGACCTGAGACCCTCGCAGTTGGATGATCTTGGTCTGGTGGCGGCGCTGCGCTCGCATCTCGACCAGCAGGCAAGCAGCGCCGGATTCAAGCCGAATTTCACGCATGAGGGAGTGCCCCTGCGTCTCGCCGCCGAGATCGAGACCACGTGCTTTCGAATCGCGCAGGAGGCGCTGACCAATATCGCGCGTCACGCGCACGCGAGCGAGGTCTGGGTTACGCTCGCCGGCACGGAGGAGGAATTGCGTCTGGAGGTGCGTGACAACGGACGGGGTTTCGACGTTGCGGCCGCGCGACTGGGGGCGACGGCCGGCAGGAGCATGGGGCTGCTGAGCATGGAAGAACGCGCGACGCTCGCCGGCGGGCGACTTGCGATCGACTCGGCGCTCTCGCGGGAGACCCGGCTGAGCCTTGCGCTCCCTCTGGTCCGAGCCGGCGCGGAACAAGTATGACCCCGGTGCGTGTACTTCTCGCGGATGATCACGCGTTGGTGCGCGCCGGAATACGCGCGCTCCTGGAAGGTCTGGAAGGGGTTACGGTCGTGGCCGAAGCAGGCAACGGCAGCGAAGTGCTGGAGCTTGCGCGCAAGCATCGCCCGGACGTCGTGCTGCTTGACATTTCCATGCCCGGACTCGGGGGACTCGAGGCCAGCGCTCTGCTCAAGCAGGACCTTCCGGAGGTGCGCGTGGTGATGCTTTCCATGCACGCCAACGAGGAATACGTGCTGCAGGCGCTGCGCGCGGGAGCTTCAGGCTACATGCTCAAGGATTCCGCGACCGCTGAGCTGGAGCTCGCGCTGCAAGCCGTGATGCAAGGCGAAACCTATCTCAGCCCGCGCATCTCGAAGCAGATGGTGGAAGGCTACGTGCAGCGTGTCGGGGGCGAGCAGCCCAAGTCTGACAACCTGACGCCGCGGCAGCGCCAAGTCCTGCAGCTTATCGCCGGGGGTTACAGCACCAAGGAAATCGCCTATCGCCTTGAGCTTTCCGTGAAGACCGTGGAGACCCATCGCGCCCAGCTGATGGATCGGTTGCAGATCCGCGATATCGCCGGTCTGGTGAAGTACGCGATCCGCAACGGCCTCGTCACCGCCGCAAAATAATAGAATTTGAAATCAAGAGGTTCTCGTTGAAGCGCATCGGTACATCGGGCTTGAACAAGGAATCTCAGCCATGCCTTGCTGTGGCAAAGCCCGTCGTCCTCCTGCTCGACGACGACGAGAAGGATCTGACGTTGCTCGAGCAGATCCTGCGCCCCGACGGATTCCAGGTGCTGAAGACGACCGATCCGGCGCGCGCCTTCGAACTGCTCGCGAGTCATCCGGTCGGGATCGTGATCTCCGACCAAAACATGCCAGGGCTCACCGGGGTGGAGTTCCTAAGCCAGGTGAGAAAGCTCTATCCCGACGTGATAAGAATAGTCTTCACCAGCTCCCACGATCCCAAGGTGTTCGCCGACGCGGTCAACGAAGCTGGCGTTCACAAGTTCATGATGAAAGACTGGGATAGGGAGCGGCTGCGCACGGAGGTGCGCGAGGTGTCTCGCCGCTATCGCTCGAGCACCGCCACGAAAATCCCGCCCCCCGAGTCACCGGCAGCCTAAGGGCGACGCAAAAACGGGGCGTCCCTCATCCTCGAATCGGCGTCAAGGCTAAACACTTAGTTTCATCGGCAGGATGACCATTTGCATGCCGCGTAGATGGAAGCGCCGTTGCAGTGCCATCGCGGCCTGGTTGTGCAGTATCTGCGTCAACCAGTTGTCTTCGTCGAAGATGAGCTTACTGGTGAAGAAAATGGCGTTGGGGAACTCGCCCAGGACGCGTTCAGCGAGCCGCGTGAATTCATCGATCGGATCGGTGCCGAACGACAGGTATGACTTTGCTGCCCATCCCTTGCTGTTGCAGAAGTTGACGAAGTAGGAAAGCGAGGCGTTCGCCTCAACCTTCATCGCTTCGAGGTCTTCGCGCCCGCCAAAGCTCTGCGCGTCCACCGTGCGCGCGTTGACGAAGATGAAGTTCTTGAAATGGTCCGGGAACATGCGCTGTACCCAGAGCAGCGCGTGCAGGCCGCCGCCGCGCGAGGAGCCTACCAGAAACGCCGCGGTGGGCCGGTTGGGGTCCGGCTTGGGCGGATTGGCGACGCTGCCAAAGGGAATGCCCGAAAAGTCGGCGTCGATTTTCTTCAGCTGCGCCTTGGCCCAGTCGTAGTGGTTGCGGATGGTCACGCATACGGCGATGATCGCCGCGATGATGAGGACTGTCAGCCATCCACCGTCAAGGAACTTCTCGACGAGCAGCATGAGCAGAATGCCCGCACACACGAGGAACCCCGCAGCCGACAGCGCCAGCCTCCCGAGCCAGTTTCGCCCCGCGCGCAGCCGGGCCCAGTACAGGCACAGGCCGAAGAGCGACACGGCGAAGGTCAGGAAAACGCTCAAGCTGTAGAGGACGACGAGCGTGGAAACGCTGCCGCCGGTCCACAGAAGGATGACGAGCGCTCCGATCCCCATGACCAGAATGCCGTTCTGGGTGACGAGCCGCGTCGACAGATAGCGGAACTGGTGCGGCACCCAGGAATCGGCGGCCATGTTGGAGAGCACGGCGGGACCGCCCAGGAATCCGGTGTTGGCGGCGACGAAGAGAAGCCCTGCTTCAAGCGCAAGCACCACCAACAAGGCAGCGCCGGCCATGCGGGCGTCCCAGCCGAAGCTGTCTATGATCGCTCCAAAAGCGACTGCGTTGAGTGTCTGTCCTTCCACCGGGCTCGCACCCCACAGCAGATACAGCAAAATGATTCCGCCGGCGGTAAAAGCGAGGGACAGCGCCATGTAGAGCATGGTGACCTTGCCGGTGTGCACTCGCGGCTCCGCTAGCACGTTGACGTTGTTCGACACCGCTTCGATCCCAGTGTAGGTGCCTCCCCCCTGCGAATAGGCGAGCAGGAGCAGCGCTGCGACGCCGGTCCAGCCGAGCTGGCCTGAAAGCTCCAAAGTTCCGCGCCAAACATCGGGGACCAGAGTCGGCAGCGCCGTCGCATGGGAGAGCACTCCGTACACGATCAGGAGCGCGTGCGTGAGAATGAAACCGAGAAAGATCGGCAGCAGCACCGTGATGGCTTCCTTCATCCCACGCAGGTTGAGCAGCACGAGCGCCACGATGAACGTGACCTCGGCCGCAAGCTTGTACGGCTGGAAGCCGAGCGGGAAAAGCGAGAACAGAGCGTCGACGCCGCTCGCTATCGAAATCGAAATGGTGAGCACGTAATCGAGAATGAGTGCGGCACCCGAGGTGAGGCCCGCGTAGGGGCCGATCAGCCGCGTGGCGACCCGGTAGCCGCCCCCGCCCGTGGGAAACAGCTCGATGACCTGGTTGTAGGCGAGCGCGATGATGAGCACGGTCGCCGCCGTGGCGAGCGCGAGGTAAAGGCCTAGCTCCGTGTGCTCGCCCAGCGCGCGAAACGCCTCTTCGGGGCCATAGCAGGAGGACGATATCCCGTCGGCTCCCAGGCCTACCCAGGCGAAAAAAGCGACAAGCGCGATATGCCGTCGTGCCTTCGTATCCAGTGGGTCGAGCGGCTTGCCGAACAGCCTCTGGCGCAGATTCGCAAACTCGCTCATGGGCGCGCGGGCGTTGCCTTGCCCGATGCGATGGCCTTTTCGAGGCGCCGCGCGAACACGGTCATTTCCTTGGCCGCCTGCCGGTCACCCTTGCCCTCCGCGACCTCGACGCCTTTGCGGTAGGCAGCGAGCGCCTCATCGGCCCGTCCATATTCGGCAAGCGCGTTTCCGAGGAGTTTCCACGCCGCGGAATACCCCGGATCTTTCTCGAGTGCCGCACTAAGGTGAGCGATGGCGGGTTCGAATTCGGCGCACTTCAGATATTCGCTTCCAAGGGAAAAACGCAAGAGCGCGCCGTCCCTGGGCGTACCCACGAGCTTCAGGAGATTGACGATCTGCTGCGAAGTCATCGGGATACCGGGATGCTGGCGCCGCCCAGCCGAGCGCGGATATTATAACCGCTTGCCTCCCGCTGACTTCATGCTCAACATGACACGATCGACAATTTCCACCTTGGATGCCCCGGCTGCGATCGGCACCTACTCCCAGGCTGTGCGCGCCGGCGAGACGCTCTATCTTTCCGGGCAGATCGGGCTGGACCCGGCAACCGGGCAACTCGTTGACGGGATCGAGAACCAGATCCATCGTGTTTTCGGCAACCTGAAGGCCGTCGCGAAAGCCGGTGGCGGATCGCTCGACGATGCGGTCAAGCTCACCATCTATCTGACCGACTTGTCGCATTTCGCCCGCGTCAACGAGATCATGCCCCGATATTTCAACAAGCCGTATCCGGCACGCGCCGTGGTCGGCGTCGCGGCGCTTCCGCGCGGCGCGATGGTCGAGGCGGACGCGATCCTCGCACTTCAGGGTTGAGGACCGGAGATCGAGGGTCGGGCGTGCGGAAGGTTTCGACCCGGGTGTCGAGGGGGAAGGTTTCTTCGAAATCGCGAGCCGACGAAAAATCCTCCAAGGGCCCGAACGCTCAAACCTCAATCCTCAAGCCTCGATCTTCGGGCAGCCGGACGGTCGCCGCGAAGCTCGCCAAACTCGGTATCCGTCGCGAATTCGATCTGGTGCTGCACCTGCCGTTGCGTTACGAGGACGAGACACACGTCACGCCGATCGCGAACGCGCCTCCCGGCCTGCCGGTCCAGGTGGAAGGCACGGTGCGCTCGACCGAGATCGTATACCGCCCGAGACGCCAGCTGGTCTCGCGCATCGAGGATTCCACGGGCGAACTTGTGCTGCGTTTCTTCAATTTCTATGGAAGTCAGGCCAAGGCCCTTGAGCCCGGGGCGAGCGTGCGCGCATTCGGTGAAGTGCGCGCGGGCTTTTTCGGCGGGGAGATGATCCATCCGCGCTTTCGCGTGCTGCATGGAGCGACTCCGCTGCCGACGGCGTTGACGCCGATTTATCCGACCACGGCCGGCCTTGGCCAGGCAGCGCTGCGGCGTCTGATCGAAGGCGCGCTCGCGCATGCACAACTCGATGACACGCTGCCTGAAGAAGTGTCGAAGCGGCTCGGCCTGTGCGGTTTTCTCGAGGCCATCGACACCCTGCATCATCCCCGCCCCGGAGCGGATGAGGAGGCTCTCAGCGGCCGCACGCTGCCTGCCTGGAGGCGCATGAAATTCGACGAGCTGCTGGCGCAGCAGCTCTCCATGCGCAAGCACTACCGTGAGCGCGAGGCGCGCAGGGCTCCCGTGCTTGAGGCGCCGGTCGAAAAGCCGCGTCGTCTCACCTTTGCGCTGATCGGGCGGCTGCCGTTTCAGCTGACGCGAGCGCAGCAGCGGACCTGGGGAGAGATCGAGCACGATCTCGCGCAGCCTCATCCCATGCATCGATTGCTGCAGGGCGATGTCGGCAGCGGCAAGACGGTAGTCGCCGCGCTTGCCGTTCTGCGCGCAATCGAAAACGGGCTGCAGGCCGCGGTGATGGCGCCCACGGAGATTCTCGCCGAGCAGCACTTTCGCAAGTTCAGCGAGTGGCTCGGGCCCCTCGGCCTGGAAATCGCGTGGTTCACCGGGAACCAAGCCAAGAAGGAGCGCGACTCGGCGCGTGCCGCGATCGCCTCTGGCAGAGCCACTGTCGCCATCGGCACTCACGCGTTGTTCCAGGAGCACGTGGAATTCCGTTCGCTCGGCCTTGCCGTTGTCGATGAACAGCACCGCTTCGGCGTCGCTCAGCGGCTGGCGCTGCGCACCAAGGGAGAGGAGCCGCACCAGCTGATGATGAGCGCGACGCCGATTCCGAGAACCCTTTCGATGAGCTACTACGCCGATCTCGACGTGTCGGTCATCGACGAGCTGCCGCCGGGAAGAAGGCCGGTGGTCACGAAACTCGTCGCCGATTCGCGCCGCCCGGAGGTGGTGCGCCGCATCCGCGAGGCCTGCGGCGCCGGGGGCCAGGCTTACTGGGTGTGCCCCCTTATCGAGGAGTCCGAACAGCTGCAGCTGCAGACGGCGCTCGATACGCACGCGACGCTCAGCCGGGAATTTCCGGAACTCAGGGTCGGGTTGATACACGGGCGCTTGAGGCCCGATGAAAAGGCGCAGACGATGGCCGCTTTCCTGGCGGGCACAATTCAGCTGCTGGTGGGGACGACCGTGATCGAGGTGGGCGTGGATGTCCCCAACGCTTCGCTGATGGTGATCGAGCACGCGGAGCGCTTCGGACTTGCGCAGTTACATCAGTTGCGCGGACGCGTCGGACGCGGCGCGACGCAATCCGTGTGTGTCCTGCTCTATCAGAATCCCCTGGGGGAGGCCGCCCGCAAGCGGCTGCGGGTGATTTTCGAGAATGCCGACGGATTCGTCATCGCACGCGAAGATCTCCGGATGCGCGGTCCTGGCGAATATCTCGGCGCCCGCCAGAGCGGAGCACCGCTCTTGCGCTTTGCAGATCTCACCGAGGACGCTGACTTGATCGAATCGGCGCGCACGGAGGCCGAGGTGCTCCTCGCCGGCCATCCCGGCCCTGCTGAAAGGCATCTCGAGCGCTGGCTCGGCGGGCGCGCGGATTTTCTCAATGCCTGAGGCCTGAGGGCTACTGCGTCTGAGGGCTACAATGCTCTCGCTATGAATCTCGCCGCTCTTGCCGCCCGGCTGACGTTGTACGAGCGCCTGATGCGGCTCGACAAGCCGATCGGCACGCTACTGCTGCTGTGGCCCACGCTGTGGGCGCTGTGGCTCGCGAGCAACGGCAGGCCGGAGGCGCGGATCGTGTGGATCTTCGCGTTGGGGACGCTGCTCATGCGCTCGGCCGGCTGCGTGATGAACGACCTCGCCGACTGGCGCTATGACGCT
>VBCJ01000355.1 GCA_005884335.1 Betaproteobacteria bacterium
TCGAGGGCGATTCCGATCGAGGCATGAGGGGGCGGTGGCATGGCGCCGCCATTCTAGCGATATTCACGAAAACTGATGAATTTCTGAACGCTCTCATGGACTTGCAATTTCATACTTCTAAAATCTTTCAACAGATAGCGTCTCGGAGAGCCGCATGGATGCTATATGCATGCCGGAATTTTAGAAGTTGGCCGCGCACGCTCGTGCCGTCTAGCTAGCACCAGCCGCGCTGCTCGCCACGATCCTTTGGTTCGTCTAACTCGCTCACCCTGCGACCGCTATCGACCCAATGGATCATTGCACCGGCCAGAAACCCAGCGCGCTCGACGCGCGTCACCCTTCGCACCGCCAACCCCGAGCAAACCGTTCGCGCGGCCCTTCTGTGCGTACGCGCAAACCGCGAAATACGAGGGCGCGCCCGCTGAGCGTTTAAGTACGTCGAGAACTGACGGCTGCGCACCTAGTCAATGCCGAGCCCTGCCTTGCGCGTGCGATTACCGCCTGAGCCATCCACGCTTCATTGCGAGAACGCGTCCAGGCCCGTGCGCGGCCGCAAAGAGAAGGCCCGCGGCAAACGTGAAATGATCGATGAAGGACCCGAACTCGGCCTGGTTTCCTACCCAGTGTGAAGGCCCGTGGAACCCGAAGGCGAGAAACACCACGTAGGCTGCCGCCAAGAGCGCCGCTTCCGAAAAATACGCGCCGGTGAGGAAGCACGCGACGAGAGCGAGCTCGAACACCACCGCGAGCCAAGCCAGAAGCGTCGGCAGGGGGAAACCCGCCGTCGCGATGGCGCCCGCCGTTGCGCTGATATCCATCAGCTTGAAACTCACCGCCATGATAAAGAGTGCAGCGAAGACTAGGCGTCCTACGAGGATCGCCGCCGTCGCCCATCCCGCCCCGTTCGTTTCTGTTGTCATGGTTCTCTCCCCTCGTTTCGAATCTCGAACTCCGTTGGTTTGCAGGCCTGGTCGGCCTTGAATGACGGATAGGATAATCAATTCTCCGGCGCGCCGCAGTCCAGTGCTTGAAGCTGTCCTGGACAGCGCACCTCGGTGTTATGTTTAACTTGGCTCCTCCTTCGTACCCCTCAACGGGGCGAATCGGAGCGAGTCTAGTGGTAAATTGGCACAAGAAGCGGTTGATCCCAGCCCGCGGCATCGGGCCGGTCCACGCCGGCTACGCCAACTCTTCAATTGCTTTTGATGATCGACCGAACGGCAGCTCTTGGCCGAAACGAGCCACTGGCCAATGTCGGCTCGCGACCCAAAGCGGTCATTCCTGCTACCTGTTAAACCAGAGCTTTGGTTCGAGCCTTAGTTGAGGCGCCAAATGTCAATCGAATTGTGAAGTTGCAATGTAAGGTAGATACTGTTCCTTTAGGCATTCCGGGGAGGAAGTACGAGATATATTTTTTCCTTTGCGATTGCGTTTCTGGTATCGGTTTGTGCGCATGCGCAACCCTATCCGAGCCGGCCGATCAGCTTGGTGGTGCCCGTCGGGCCCGGCAGCCAGGCGGACAACCTCGCGCGGGTGCTCGCGGAACAGCTGCAGGCAGGCCTCGGTCAGCCCGTAATCGTGGAGAACCGTGCGGGTGCCGACGGCATGATCGGGACCGAGGCAGTGGCCAAGGCGGCGCCGGACGGATACACGCTTCTATTGTCATTCTCGGGTCCGTTGAGCGTCGCCCCGAGCCTGTACGCGGGACGAGTACGATACGACAGCGAAAACGACTTTGCGCCGATTACCCAGGTTGCGCGTGCCACCTTGATTCTAACCACGAGCGCACAGTTTCCGTTCAATGACTTGAAACAATTTGTCGATTACACCCACTCGCATCCGCGCACCGTCGCGATCGGACACCTGGCCGGGATTATCTCTCTCCTTGCGCTGCGCGCCAAGCAGGTTACCGGGGCGGATGTCGAGCTGATCCCCTACAAGGGGGTGACGGCACTCTGGACTGACCTGCTTGGTGGGCGCATCCACGCGGGAATTGAACTCATGAGTTCCGCCCTCCCTCAGATTCAGGCGGGCAAGCTGAAGGCCCTTGCAACTTTTGGCAGCTCCCGCTCGGCGCAGATCCCGGACGTGGCGACAGTGCGCGAGCAGGGCTATCCGGAAATGGAAGGCGAGGGATGGAACGCGCTCCTGACGCGCGCCGGCACGCCGCCCGCGGTGATCGACCGCCTCAATCGGGAAGTCGTGCGCATCCTCTCGCTGCCCGAGGTCCAGCAGCGGCTGCGCGGCGTCGAGATCAAGACGAGCGATCCCCAGACCGTCGCCCGCATGATTCGCGAAGACACGATTCGCTGGACGAAGGTGATTCGCGAGTTCGACGTGAAACCCGAGAACTAGACGCACGCCACCGACTGACTCACGTCAAAGAAGTATTGCCGAGAATTTCCGGTAACCAATTTTGTCCTCTAGGGGAGCTGACCGGGGCTCGAACCTTCAGCTAGTGAACGTCCGGTATTGGCCGATTGCAGGCTTGTCGCAAAACGACCCAGAGCGGACATTGAAGAGGATAGTTAGTACGGAGGGGAATATGCGAAGATTCTTGCTGGCGCTTGCTCTGATCGCAGTCCTGCTCGGTTTCGCACCCACTTCGGCATTCGCACAGTACCCGACGAAGCCCATCCGGTTCATCGTGCCTTGGGGTCCAGGAAGCGGACCCGACGTGACGAGCCGCATTGTCGCAACGGAGCTCAGCGCACGGCTCGGGCAGCAGATTGTGATCGACAACCGCCCTGGGGCGGGCGGGACTGTCGGCATGGCGTTAATTGCGAGAGCTGCCCCGGATGGCTACACCGTTGGTCCCGGCAACATAGGACAGACTATTAGTTATAGTGTGATTCCGAACGTCTCTTACGATCTGAACAAGG
>VBCJ01000356.1 GCA_005884335.1 Betaproteobacteria bacterium
ATCACCGAAGCTGACGAGGAACTTGTATGGCCGTTCAGGTAGCGAAGGCGCAATCTAACAGCGCGTTGTTGACCGACAAGAACCTGATCCGATAAAGTGGACACCTCGACCTAACGCTCGAGGGAGAAGAAATGGCAGCGCCGGTCGGTCCTAAGAAGGTTCATCGCTACACCAACGAATTCAAGATCCAGGCAGTAAGGCTCTCGCTGCATCCGGAGATCCAGACGCAGGACGTAGCGCGTGCACTGGATATCCACCCGTTCATGCTCTCCAAATGGAAGAAGGACTACCGCGAAGGCAAGCTCAATCCGGCGGCCGAGGCTGCCGGGTTGAGCTTGCCGAAAGTGTTGCGAGCGCCGAAGCGCGATCCGGAGAAGCAGGCGCTGCGGCGGCAGGTGAAGCAGCTGGAAGCCAAGGTTGAGGCGCGCATGGCGGTGCGGGCGCTGGAGCGCAAGCTGGCGGCACTTGAGGTGGAGCACGATCTCTTAAAAAAAGCCATCCGCTTCAATATCGAACGCCGAAGGCGAAATTCGAGTTCATAGCCGAGCACCGCCACCAGTACCAGGTGGCCTTCCTGTGCGAGCGCTATAAGGTTTCCAGGAGCGGGTTCTACGCATGGGACGCCCGTGAGCGCAGCCGCCGCAGCCGTGACGATGAGCAGCTGCGCGCCCGGATCGAGCGCATCCACCGCGATAGCCGCGGCCGCTATGGCTCGCCGCGTGTGCACGAGCAGCTCAAACGCGAGGGCGTTCGCTGCAGCAACAAGCGCGTGGCGCGGCTGATGCGCGAGCAAGGGTTGCGAGCTCGTGTGAGCAGCCTGTACCGGCGTTCGACCGGAGTGCATCGATTCTTCGAGAAGACGGGTAACGCTCGCCTGGAGTTGCCGGCACCCACACGCATTGACCAGATCTGGGTGGGAGATGTCACGTATCTGCGTCTAGGCAAGCACTGGCGGTACCTGGCCACGGTCATGGACTTGTTCTCACGGCGCATCATCGGATGGACGATCGCGTGCAACAGAACGACGGAAGTGACCCTGCGCGCCCTCAAGCGGGCGATCGCGCTACGCAGTCCCAAGCCTGGATTGCTCTTCCATTCTGACCGCGGCATCGAGTACTCAGCCTACGGCTACCAGGCGTTCCTGCGCGCGCGCGGCTTCGTGCCCAGCATGAATCGTCCGCGTAACTGCCAGGACAACGCGCACATGGAGAGCTTCTTTCACTCTCTGAAGGCCGAGCTCGTACACCAAAACCGGTTCACCAACGATGCTCAGCTGAACGCCACGCTCGGTGGTTACATCGAGCGCTTCTACAACATCAAACGCATGCATTCCAGCCTGGGGTACCATTCCCCGGTCGAGTTCGAACGCTTGGCCAATGCCTAGCGAAGTGTCCACCAAATCGGATGAAGATCACGGGCCGCCAGCCCAGCGTGCTATCAGGCGCTGTTCGTGCAGGCCCGCCGTTCACCAAAACGTTAGATGGCAGCAGATGTCCGCGCCGAAGATGACGCCTGATGTACTTTGAGATTGTTGGGGAGGTCACGCATGTTGAAACCTTCGCTGTCGGCTCTTCCATTGAAGAGATCGCGCGCTTACGAAAGCTCTATGGCCGGGGTCGCTGGAGAAAACGCAAAGGGATCGCCAGGGTCCGCCTGGAGGACGGCGCGACTCGCCTAGCCGAGGTACACTGGTACGAAGCCCACGGAATTGGACGCAAAGAGTTCAAGATCAAGCGCTACATCGACTAGACCCATGAGAGCATCCGGAAAACAGTTCGTTGTCTGCCTTAAGAACAAGGGTTACGAGGTCTCTTTGGAGCGCCGAAAGATTTACCAGGTTCTCCCCGATCCTGAAGCAGCCAAGCATCGGCAGGTTCGAGTCATCGACGAGTCAGGCGAAGACTACCTATATCCACAAGCTTTCTTCGCGCCGATTGAACTCTCACAACCTATACGCCGAGCCGTTTTGGCTGCCGTCTAACCGCCCAGTCAACGCGGACGCGCGCGCGACGGTCGTGCTCTGCAAGGGTCGGTTTGCGCGCGCCGGTTACTGGGAACGTTAGGAGTTCTAAATCCACCTCAGTTGAAAGGGGGACGCCATGAAAAAGAGTCTTCGGTTTCTGCTCGTGATGGTAGCTTTGCTGGCGACTGTGGCGACCGCCGATGCCCAGCGGGCGGCCGACCCGCGGGTTGCGGACCTCGTCAGGGCCGGGAGAATTCGGGTCGCGCTGCATCTCGCTCAGTACACCAAAGATCCAGTCACCGGAGAGCTACGCGGGCTCGGGTCGGGGACTGTGATGGTACAGATCGCTCACGCACTTGCGGCGCGTCTCGGGGTTGAGGTCCAACTGGTCGGGTATCCGACTCCGCCTACGGTCGTGGAATGTCTCAGGGTCGGCGCGTGCGACGTGGGGTTTGGAGGGATCGACCGGGCCGCTGAGATAGGCCTCTCGCCCCCATTTCTGCAACTGGACTACACCTATCTGGTGCCGGCTGGCTCCTCGATCCGCCGCATCGC
>VBCJ01000017.1 GCA_005884335.1 Betaproteobacteria bacterium
CTTCGAGTCCATCCACAACCACTCCGCCTACGCGCTGATAGAGAAAGACAAGACGAAGAAGTAATCCCGTCAGAACCGCCGGATCAGCACCATCGTCTGGCCTTCGCGCTTCATTTCCATGCGGTTCAGGAAGCTCATTCCGAGCAGCGCGAACGGCATCGGGTTGCCTTCCAGCACGGCCGCATCGACGTTGTTGACGAGGATGTCGCCGACGCGCACCGTGTCCA
>VBCJ01000018.1 GCA_005884335.1 Betaproteobacteria bacterium
CGCATGAAGCCAGTTGCGATTTTCCGTCATAGTCAGACCGAGGGGCCGGGCTATTTTGCCACATTCCTCGACGCGCACCGCATTCCCCACAGGCTCGTCGGGATCGACGCCGGGGAGCAGGTTCCCGCGGATCCGTGCGAATTCTCCGGTCTCGCATTCATGGGCGGGCCGATGAGCGTGAACGACGATCTGCCGTGGATTCCTCCGGTGCTCGGGCTCGTAAACCAGGCGGTCGACGCCGGCGTTCCGGTTCTCGGCCACTGCCTCGGCGGGCAGCTCATCTCCAAGGCGCTGGGTGGCAGGGTGACGCGCAACGGGGTGAAGGAAATCGGCTGGGGCCCGGTCACGATCGAAGACAACGCTCAAGCGCGCGAGTGGTTCGGCGCAACGCGCGAGTTCTCCGGTTTTCACTGGCACGCCGAGACCTTCACCATCCCGCCGAAGGCGACGCGCATCGCGGGGAGTCCGTATTGCCCGAACCAGGCGTTCGTGCTCGGCAAGCACCTCGGCATGCAATGCCATGTCGAGATGACACCCGAGCTGATCCGCGCCTGGTGCGAGGACTGGGCAAAGGAGCTCGTCGCGAAGGCCGGGCCGTCGGTGCAAACCCCGGAGCAGATGTTCGAGCGGCTCGACGAGCGCGTGCATTCGCTCAACGCGATCGCCGCGAAGCTGTACGAGCGCTGGATCGAAGGACTGAAAATCTAGGAGAGCTTCTCTATGCCGAAGGCCAAAACCGCGAATGGAACCCCGCGTCCCGCTTCGGGACCGGTCACGCTGCTCGTCGGAACGCGCAAGGGCGCGTTTTTCATCCGCTCGGACCGCGCGCGCCGCAGCTGGACTCTGGCAGGTCCCCACTTTCTCGGCAACATCGTCAACCATCCACCCGCGTTCCCCAAGGCTGCTCCCGGCGAGAAGGGACTGTCGGTCGAACATGTCTTCTGGCTTACACCGGGGCATTCTTCGGAGCCCGGCGCCTGGTACGCAGGCGTCTCGCCGCCGGGATTGTTCCGCTCCGATGACGGCGGCGTCACTTGGGAAGGCGTCTCCGGCTTCAATGCCAACCCCATGCGCATCGTCTGGATCGGCGGCGAGCAGGAGCAGGGGCCGCCGGGCGGCGCGACCCTGCACTCGATCAACGTCGATCCGCGCGACCCCAGGCATCTCTACATCGGCATCTCGGTCGGCGGAGCGTTCGAGAGCTCGGATCGCGGAGAGACCTGGCGGCCGCTCAACCAGGGCGTCGCCGCCGATTTCCTTCCCGTCAAGGACCCTGAGTACGGCCACGACGTGCACTGCATGCGGCTGCATCCGCTCGCGCCCGACCGCCTGTACCAGCAGAACCACTGCGGGATGTACCGCCTCGACCGCCCGGGCGAGCGCTGGGAGCGCATGGGCAACGCCATGCCGAAAGCGATCGGCGACATCGGTTTTCCGCTCGTGCTGCATCCGCGCGATCCCGACACGCTGTGGGTGTTCCCGATGGACGGCGGCACCGTGTGGCCGCGCGTCTCCCCGGACGGCAAGCCCGCGGCCTATGTTTCGCGCGACGGCGGCCGGAATTGGCGCCGCCAGGACAAGGGCCTCCCGGCCAAGCAGGGCTGGTTCACCGTGAAACGCCAGGCGATGTGCGCAGACGCGCGCGACCCGGTCGGCGTGTACTTCGGCACGACGAGCGGCGAGGTCTGGATGAGCGCGAGCGAAGGCGAGCGCTGGACCTCGATCGCGCGCCACCTGCCCGAGATCTACTCGGTCGAGGTAGCCGGCCGCTGAATGAACGTCCTCATCCCTTCGCAGCTTCGCGACTACACCGGGGGGCGCGCGCACGTGGAAGCGCGCGGCGCGACGCTCGCCGGACTGCTCGCCGACCTCGAGCGCCGCTATCCGGGAATCCGTTTCCGGATGATCGACGAGCAGGACGCGATCCGGCGCCACATCAGGATCTTCGTCAACCAGCAGCAGGCGCGGGACCTCGGGGCCGCACTCGCCGCGAACGACGAAGTCGTCATCGTCGGCGCGCTGAGCGGGGGCTGATCCCGTTCAATCGCGGAAATTCTGGAATTGCAGCGGTATATCGGTGACCGACTTGCGCACCAGCGCAATCGCGGCCTGGAGATCGTCCTTCTTCCCTCCCGAGACGCGCACCGCGGCTCCCTGGATGCTCGCCTGGACCTTCATCTTCGAGTCCTTGATGAGCTTGACGATGCTCTTCGCCTTCTCCTGCTCGATGCCGGCCTTGACGTGGATCGGCTGCTTCACCTTGGTGCCGATCTTCTCGACCGCCTTCGTGTCGAACATCCGCGCGTCCACCCCGCGCTTCGCGCACTTCGTGAGTAGGACGTCGGTCACCTGCTTCAGCTTGAAATCGTCGTCCGCGTAGAGCGTCAGCACCAGCTCGGCCTGCTCGATGCGCGCGTCCGAGCCCTTGAAATCGAAGCGGTTCGCGATCTCCTTGTTCGCCTGGTCGACCGCGTTCTTCAGCTCGACCTTGTTCACTTCGGAGACGATATCGAAGGAGGGCATTTCAGATTGCCGCGGGTGGATGCGGAATTATACAGACCGTCGTTTCCCTTGCAGGGAAAACCCGAACTCCGATGTAAGGAACATCCGGACACACGAGCGATGTGCCGGTTTCGTCTCTCGAGAAAACAGACACTTGACCCTTCGGTGCGCAATCTAACAAGGGCCTGATCCGAAACGGCTCGACAAACAGTCAGGATTGGCGGGGCAAGCGTACACTGACACGACAGATTAGATGGTTTTTCGGAAGATGATTTCAGGTTGCGCCACCAGGATCGGGCTGGACGGGGTCCGTGGGAAAGCGGCTCGATGCGGAGGCGAACCTCCGGAGTAAATAGAGATGAAACGATATTCTGCCGCGACTCTGGCCACCGTCGCGTTAGCGCTTGGGGTGTGGATCTTTTTCTACGTGCTCGACCCGGAGATGCCTTTGGACTCCGCCGACATGTTCGTGGTTGTCGCGGGATGTGCAGCGGTCGTGGTCGTCGCAAAATGGGCGTGGAAGCGTTTGCCCAAGAGAAACGCTAGGAGTCAAGAACCCTAGCTGAAAAGGGGCGACATCCGGGCGTGAAGAGGTGGGCTGGGTGGTAATTGTTTGCCAACGGATGGGAGGAATATGACCGTCAGGGCTGCTTGGTGGTGTGCCGTCTGGGTTATACAGGTGGTTGCAGCGGCGGGCTGTGCTCGGATGCCCACCTCAGTTCTGGGAATACCCATCCCTGCGCCGGAGGCCAAGCTGCCACCCGAAGCGGTGGATCTCTTGGGAGCATTCGCCTTCCAGTGGACGCTGCAGACGAGTGAGATCGCTACGAACCCCCCTCAAGAAGAGCGAATCAAGCGGGTGGTCGACCGGCTGACCGGAGCGGCCAAGCAAAACAAAAAATATGCCGAAGTGGCGGGGAAGTTCCAGTGGGAAGTCAAGCTGCTCAAGGATGATCAGAAACCAAACGCCTTTGCCTTTCCCAATGGCAAGATCGGGGTCTATACCGGCCTCTTTCGAGTGACAAAAGACGAGGAGCCCAAGCTCGCCGCGGTCTTAGCGCATGAGATCGTCCATGCCCTCGCCCGACACGCGGCAGAACGGATGGACAAGGAGCTCCAGCGGACCTTGGCCCTCGCCGCAATGAAAGGCGAACTGAAGGAAGCAGGCATCAGTTCCGATAAACGCAGGGGCATTCTGATCGCAATGGGGCTCTCCTCTCAAGTCTCGGACATCCTCCCATTCAGCCGGATGCATGAGTCCGAGGCGGACCATGAGGGCCTGCTCCTGATGGCACAGGCCGGCTACGACCCCCAGGAGGCAATCGCCTTTTGGGAACGGATGGAAAAATTCACCGGGGGGAGCGGGGGGCGGATCCCGGAGTTGCTGTCCACGCATCCAAGTTATGAAACACGGAGCAGGCAGTTGAAAGAGTGGAACCCGGAAGCGCAGCGGTATTACAAGCAGTACCGATCCTCGCGGCCAGGCAAAGGGTGAGTGATGAGCCTCGCACTTCGAACTTATAGTCTCGTCCTGGCAACCATGATGGTGGCAGGCTGCGAAGGGCTCGCACCGGGGGTCACGGTGCCTCCAGTAGGGCGCGAAACCGGACGGGCCTTTCTCATCGCGGAACAGCCGGAGGCAAAAGGGTACGGTCTGTACAGCTATCTCCTGTTCGGCGCCCCTCCAACCGAAGCGACCCGCGAACGGTATCTGAATCTGATCGCGACCTATCTCGAATCCATCCCCCCGGTCGGGAGTTTTAAAGGGTCTCTTGAGCGTTGGGAACTGAACATCGCGTATCTACCCCTCAAAGATTCCCCTCCCGTCGAATTCTCGAAAGGCTGCTCTCAGTTGCCGTGCGGAACCGGCAACGTCGCGTTTGCTCAATGGGTCTTGGATCACTACAATTACACACGGGCCCGAGTCTTACTGAGGGCCGTCCCAGCTGGTGGAACCCATCGTAATGGACCCTATATTGTCTCTTCCCTGAAGCCACTGAGCACGACCCCAATCCTTTCGCCGCCCTATCTCTATCAAGATTTGTCCTCTGTCCCCGCCCGCCTCGTCCTCCTCTGGGTCAAGGAGTTTCTCGATCAGACCGCGCAACAGAGTTTTGAAGACTCGCGGAGAGTACAGCAGGTAGCACTCAAACTCAGGCAGTCGATCGCCATTGCCGCCAAAGGTCTCCCTGACGTCCTGGAGGCGTTGGATCGGTGGATCGCCTGGGTCCACTAATCCAAGGAGAGTAAGGAATGAAGATCGCCAGATGCGTGTCGATCGTTCCTGCAGTCGTTCTGCTGTTGTCGTCGAGCGGTTGCGCGACGTACCGAACGATCTCGAAGGCCGAGCAAGGGAGCCCGAAGGTGTTCAGCGGCACGCGCCTCGACGTAAGCGCAATCTTGGGCGACGAGAGCGCGTTGCGGAAATTCAAAGCCGATCCGCCGAGGTATCCGCTGGTCGATCTTCCGTTCAGTATCGGGTTTGATATGGCAATCCTTGGTTTGACGCTTCCCGTGGCGACAGGTGAGCTCCTTTCCAAATAATCCCCGCACTGCGACCAACTCCGTTTTGATCGGCGTCGCCTGCGCTCTGCTGCTGCCTGCCGGCGCTCGCGCTGCGGTCACGTATTCTTTCGACTGGACTTGCTCTGGCTGCGCGAAGATCGGCATGGGCGGCAACGGAAGGGAGGGGCCTTTCGGGTCGGGTTCGGCCTGCGAGGGGGCGCGCGCCTCGCTGAGTGGGAGCCTTGCGACGCGCGGTTGCGCCTCGCGCTGTTTCAATCCGCAGCCCTGCATTTCCGCGGGCCAGCCGGATGTGCCGGCTCCTCCGCCCGCGGTTTCGGCGCCGGCGAAAATCCCGCCTGCCACGGCGCGGACCGCCCCAATCTACGATCCTTCGCCCGAGCGGGTGCGCCGGGCCGACGAGGTCGGGCACGGGAAGGAAAAAGCAGCGCCGCACGGGCCGGACGTATCGGGCAGGTGGCGCAACAGCTTCAGCTGGTACGAAGCGCGCTCCGCCAAAGACGCGGTCGAGATCGTGCTCGTTGATACCTGCCGCACTCCCGATTGCATCCGCAGGGAGTACCCGAACCGGCCGGTGTTTCGCGGCAGGCTCCAAGACAGACGGCTGGTCGGCGTGGTGCCGATCCGCAGTGCGCTCGAATCGGAACAGGGCGGCCGGCACTGCGCCACGCCGGCTGGCGAATTTCCCGTCGAGGGCAGCTTGTCGGACGACGGGAACACGATCGTTTGGCGGCACGCGCAGCTTCCGGTCGGAGAAGGCTGCGCGCCCGTATCGATTTCGCTCGGCACGTGGCGGCGCGGCTGAAGCCCCTCAGATCTCCACGGTCAGGCCGGGCCTGAACCCGGTCGCTTCGCCCGGATAGCCGCGCGGGTTGCAGATCACCCGCGTGCTGCCCGCGCGGTAGTCGAAGAACGTGTGCGTGTGTCCGTGGATCCACAGCGCCGCGCTGCCCATCGTTTCCTCGAGATCCACAACGAACCCGGGGTTGGCGCGATGGCCCACATAGCCGGGCGCGATCGAGCGCGGGTGCGGCGCGAAGTGAGTGACGACGACCGTTTTTCCCGGGAAAGGCGTGGCGAGCGCCCCGACCAGCCAGGCGCGGTGCCGGGAGCACAGCGCAATGGCGTCCTCCGGCGCAAAAGGCCGGGAGCCGCAGCGGATCAATTGATAATCCGGATTGAGCTTGCGCGCGGCCTCGATCACTGCGGGGCGTTCTTTTTGGGGCGCGAGCGAGTAATCGGTCCACAGGGTGCAGCCGAGAAAACGAACGCCGTCGAGGACGACTTCGCTGCAATCGAGCAGCTCGACCGCGAGCTTGCGCGCCGCCGCTCCCATGGCCTCCTGCACCGCTTCGAACTCGCCCTCGTAGTACTCATGGTTGCCGGCGAGATAGAGCACGGGGTCGCGGAATGTTTCTCTTGCCCAATCGATTCCGGCCGCGCCGTTGGCGATGTCCCCGGCGAGCACGATCGCGTCGGCGTCGCTCGGGGGCGGCACGAAGGGCGCGAATTCCAGGTGGAGGTCGGAATAGATTTGGATGCGCACGTGAGGGCTTGAGGGAATGGCCGGGTTTTGACGGATGTTGGCGCCATTATCGCCAAGCCGGGCGCGCACCGCATGGAATCCGGCGTATGATCGCGCGACTTCGTGTGAAGCGCGGAGCCGGAAAGCGGCTCGACGGCCCGTTCGGCTCAAGGAGGTTTCATGGCAAAGTGGGTACGCGTCGCCTATCAGGGGCGGGAATACTTCGGCAAGCTCGAAGGCGACACCGTCCGGGTGCACTCGGGCAGCATGTTCGCGGGCCCGGAGGCGACGTCCCAGACAATTCCCCTGGCTGCCGCCAAGCTGCTCACGCCGAGCGTGCCGAGCAAGATCGTCGCGCTGATCGACAACTTTCACGAGCTCGTCGCGAAGCTCGACCACGCGGTCCCCACGGAGCCCCTGTATTTTCTCAAGGGCAGCAATTCGCTCCTAGCGCACGGCGAGTCGATCCGCGCGCCGAAATCCTACAGCGGAAAGGTGGTGTACGAGGGCGAGCTCGGCATCGTCATCGGCAGGCGCACGAGCGGCGTGCTCGCGGGCGACGCCGCACGGCATATTTTCGGCTACACCTGCATCAACGACGTCACCGCGATCGAGATCATCGCGAAGGACCCGGTCTTCGCGCAATGGACGCGCGCGAAGAGCTTCGACACCTTCGGGGTGTTCGGTCCCTGGATCGAGACCGAGGTCGATCCCGGCAAGCTCATCGTGAAAACCATCCTCGATGATCAGGAGCGCCAGAACTATCCGCTTTCGGACATCGTCTTTCCCCCGGAGAAGCTGGTGAGCCTGATTTCCCAGGACATGACGCTCGAGGCGGGCGACGTGATCGCCTGCGGCAGCTCGGTCGGCGTGGGCTCGATGAAACCCGGGAGCACGGTGAGCATCGTGATCGAGGGCGTGGGCACGCTCACCAACAAGTTCGAATAGGAACCGGCTCCGACCGCCGAGAGCACCAGACGCGCGGGCGCGAAGTCAGCGCCGTTTCAGCCTTTGCCGCCGGTTCGCGGCGATACGCATCCGCAGCGCGTTCAGGCGGATGAATCCGGAGGCGTCGGCCTGGTTGTAGGCGCCGCGGTCGTCCTCGAAGGTCGCGATTCCAGGATCGAAGAGCGAGTCCGCCTTCGAGTCGCGGCCGACGACGGCAACGTTGCCCTTGTAGAGCTTGAGTCGCACGCGGCCGTTCACGCCGCGTTGCGAGGCGTCGATCAGGGTCTGAAGGAGCTTCCGCTCCGGGCTCCACCAGTAGCCGTTGTAGATGAGCGAGGCGTAGCGCGGCATCAGTTCGTCCTTGAGGTGGGCGACCTCGCGGTCCAGGCAGATCGACTCGATCGCCCGGTGCCCTTTCAGCATGATCGTGCCACCCGGCGTTTCGTAGCAGCCGCGCGACTTCATGCCGACGTAGCGGTTCTCGACCAGGTCCAGGCGCCCGATGCCGTGCTTTCCGCCGAGTCGGTTCAGTTCCGCGAGCACCTTTGCGGGGCTCAGCTTTTTCCCGTTCACTGAGACGATGTCGCCTTCCCGGTATTCCAGCTCGGCGTACTCGGCGCGCTTGGGAGCCCTTTCGGGCGACACGGTCCAGCGCCACATGTCCTCCTCGGGCTCGCGCGAGGGGTCCTCGAGGAGGCGTCCCTCGTAGGAATTATGCAGCAGATTGGCGTCCATCGAGTAGGGAGACCCGCCCTTTTTCCTGCCTTCGATCGGGATGCCGTGCTTCTCCGCGTATTCGAGCAGCTTTTCCCGCGAGCCGAGCGCCCACTCGCGCCAGGGGGCGATCACGCGTATGTTGGGCTCGAGCGCGTAGTAGCCGAGCTCGAACCGCACCTGGTCGTTGCCCTTGCCGGTTGCGCCGTGCGCCACGGCGTCCGCCCCGGTCTTGCGGGCGATCTCGATCTGCCGCTTGGCGATGAGCGGGCGGGCGATCGAAGTTCCCAGAAGATACTCGCCCTCGTAGATCGCGTTCGCCCGGAACATGGGAAACACGAAGTCGCGCACGAACTCCTCGCGCAGGTCGTCCACGAAGATCTCCTTCACGCCCAGCTTCCGCGCCTTTTTCCGCGCGGGCTCCAGCTCCTCGCCCTGGCCGATATCGGCGGTGAACGTGACGACCTCGCAGCCGTAGGTGTCCTGCAGCCATTTGAGGATGACCGAGGTGTCGAGCCCGCCGGAGTAGGCGAGGACGACCTTCTTGACCTTGTCTTTCACCTTCTCACCTTTTTGTCTTTGCTCTTCTTCACCTTGCCGAGCAGGAGAAATTCCATCAGAGCCTTCTGCGTATGCAGCCGGTTCTCCGCCTCCTCCCAGACGACGCTCTGCGGCCCGTCGATCACCTCCCCGGCGACCTCATCGCCGCGGTGCGCCGGCAGACAGTGCATGAACAGCGCGTCTTTCTTCGCCGCGCGCATCATGTCCGCGTCCACCTGCCAGTTCTCGAAATCGCGCTTGCGCTCTTCCTTCTCCGCCTCGAAGCCCATGCTGGTCCAGACGTCGGTGGTGACGAGGTCGGCGCCGCGCGCGGCGTCCATCGGGTCGGCGAAGCTCTCGTAGTTCGCGTCGTCGTAGATCCCGGCGCGCTCGGGTTCCACCTCGTAGCCCGGCGGGGTCGAGACGTGCACGTTGAAATCGAAGATCGTCGCCGCCTGAAGCCAGGTGTTGCACACGTTGTTCGAGTCTCCGATCCACGCCACCGTCTTGCCCCGGATCGGCCCGCGGCGCTCGATGTAGGTGTAGATGTCGGCGAGCACCTGGCAGGGGTGGTATTCGTTGGTGAGGCCGTTGATCACCGGGACGCGCGAGTTCGCCGCAAAGCGCGAGAGGATCTCCTGCTGGAAGGTGCGGATCATGACCAGATCGCACATTCGCGAGATCACTTGCCCTGCGTCCTCGACCGGCTCCCCCCGCCCAAGCTGCGAGTCCCGCGTATAAAGATAGATCGCCGCGCCGCCGAGCTGATGCATGCCCGCCTCGAACGACAGGCGCGTTCGCGTCGAGGGCTTCTCGAAGATCATGGCGAGCGTGCGGTCCTCGAGCGGCCAGTAGCGCTCGTAGCGCTTGAACTTGTCCTTGATCCAGCGCGTGCGTGCGAACAGATGCTCGTACTCCTCGCGCGAGAAGTCCTTGAACTGCAGGTAGTGCCGCACTCCGGTCCGCGCCTTTTTTTTCATGCGCGCGCCGGTACCGCGGTCGGGGCTTGAGAGAGGAACGAACGCACGAGCGGCACCAGGATGGAAAGCACCTGGCGGGCTTCGCCTTCGTTCATGATGAGCGGCGGCAGCAGCCGAATCACGTTGTCCATGGTGACGTTGATGAGCAGGCCCGCCTCCAGCGCCTGCCCGACCAGATCTCCGCAGGGCCGGTCGAGCTCGACCCCGATCATCAGGCCGTGGCCGCGGACCTCCGCCACGCCCGGACGTCCCGCGAGCGCCTCGCGAAGCCCGGTGAGCAGAATCCCGCCGATACGCTCGGCGTTCTTCATGAGACCTTCTTCCTCGATGGCGGCAAGCGTCGCGAGGGCTGCCGCGCAGGCGAGCGGATTGCCACCGAAAGTGGAGCCGTGAGTTCCCGGTTTGAACACCCCGGCAGCCGCTCCGCGGGCGAGGCACGCTCCGATCGGCACGCCGGAGGCAAGGCCCTTGGCGAGCAACACGACATCGGGCTGAATTTCAGCGTGCTGATAGACGAACCACTTGCCCGTGCGGCCCAGTCCACACTGGACTTCGTCCACCATGAGAAACCAACCCTGACGGTCGCAGAGCTCACGCAGATCGCGCAGGTACCGCATCGAGGAAATATTGATTCCGCCTTCGCCCTGGATCGGCTCGACCAGCACCGCGACGACGCTCTTGTC
>VBCJ01000367.1 GCA_005884335.1 Betaproteobacteria bacterium
ACACGGGCCGCTATCCGACGACGGAGCTGGGACTCGCCGCGCTGGTCAACCGCCCGCCCAACGAGCCCAAGTGGAACGGCCCGTATCTGCGCAAAGACGTGCCGCTCGATCCCTGGGGCAAGGCCTACGTGTACAAGCAACCCGGGGAACGCAGCGACTACGACATCCTCTCCTTCGGCAAGGACGGCCAGCCGGGGGGAACGGGCGAAAACGCCGACATCACAAATCACTAGGGCGGCTCCTGGACCATGCGCTTCGAGCTCAAGGCGGTCAGCCCGGACGGACGGGTCGAGTCGCTCGACCTGCACGGACTCGACCAGGCGAGCGCGGTCCAGCAGGCCGAGAGCCGCGGCTACACCGTGCTCGGCGTGCGCGCCCGCGCGGGCTTCGCCGCGCCCTGGCGCGGCGGCCAGGCGCGCTTTCCACTCGTACTGTTCAGCCAGGAGTTGCTCGTCCTGCTCAAGGCGGGGCTTCCCCTGGTCGAATCCATCGAAACGCTAGCCGAGCGCGAGCGCCGCAGTGAATTCCGCGCCTTGCTCGCGAGCGTAGCCTCGATCCTGCGCCAGGGGAATTCCCTGTCTTCGGCGCTCCAGCAGTTTCCGCTGGCCTTTCCGCCTCTTTACGTCTCCACCGTGCAGGCGAGCGAAAGGACGAGCGACCTCGCTCCGGCGCTAGCCCGCTACGTCGCCTACCAAAACCAGCTCGAGGCGATCCGCAAGCGCCTCGTCAACGCGGCCATCTATCCTGCGCTTCTCATCGGCGTGGGGGGTCTGGTGAGCCTGTTCCTGCTGCTCTACGTGGTGCCCCGCTTCAGCAGGATTTACGAGGAGCGCAGCGTCGATCTCCCGTTCTTCTCGAAGATCCTGCTCTCATGGGGCCAGCTGGTCGAGGGTCACGGAGCACTCGTGATGGGTGCCCTCGCCGGTCTCGCGATCGCTGCGGTGTACGCGTTCCGGAACGCTCAAGTCAAGGCCCGGATCGACAACGTGCTCTGGAAGCTGCCCGCGATCGGCGAGCGCTTGAAGCTGTACCAGCTTGCGCGTTTCTACCGCACCATCGGCATGCTTCTGCGCGGTGGCACGCCGCTCCTGACCGCGCTCCAGATGGGCGCGGAGCTGCTGCACCCGCTGTTGCGCGCGCGGTTGGCGATGGCGAGCCGGGCGGTCAACGAAGGCCGTCCGGTCTCCGAAGCGATGGAAGCCAACGGCCTCACCACGATCATCGCCCAGCGAATGCTCGCCGTCGGCGAGAAAAGCGGCAATATGGGGGAAATGATGGAGAGAATCGCGGAGTTTCACGACGAGGAAATCTCGCGCTGGGTCGACTGGTTCACGCGCCTGTTCGAGCCCCTCCTGATGGCGGCGATCGGCCTGGTGATCGGCGCGATCGTCGTCCTCATGTACATGCCGATCTTCGAGCTTGCCGGGAGTCTGAAATGAGTGTCGCCGAGACGGCGTTGATCAGCTCGCGCGAAATCGAGGAAGCCCGCTCCGCGGCGGCCGCCGCGCGGCGGCGGCTCGTCGAAGTTCTCGAGGCGCAGCTCGGCCTGGACCCGGACGCGTTCGTCGCCCGGCTCGGCGCGACGCTCAAGATCCAAGTCATGCGCATGGAGGAGCTGCGCGGCGCGGCGCCGGCTTTCGACGTGCTGCCCTTCAGCGAGGGCTCCCAGCGCGGCTGCGCCCTCGTGCGCGGCGAGCCCGGCGCGCTGTGGCTGGTGACCGACGACCCCTTCTCCGGAGAGCAGCAGGCCTGGGCGGAAGAACGCATCTCCCAGGAATTCTCCTGGCGCCTCGTGCACCGGGGCGACCTGGTGGCGTTTCTCGCAAGTCACGAGGAGACCCTGCGCGCCCTCGACGCGGTGCGCGCCGGAGCCACCGTCGTGAGCGAAGAGACGCGCGGCATCGAGGATCTCTCGCTCAAAGCCATCAGCGAGGAGTCGAGCGAAGTCGTGCGGCTGGTGCGCTCGACCCTGCGCGACGCGCTGATGATAGGCGCGAGCGACATTCACTTGGAAACGATCGCGGCGGGGCTGGTGATCAAGTTCCGCATCGACGGCATCCTCTCGCAGATCAAGTTCATCCAGGACACCAAGCAGGCCGAGCAGGCCATTTCCAGGGTGAAGGTTCTTGCCGAGCTCGACATCACCGAGCGGCGCGTCCCCCAGGACGGGCGCTTCAAGGCGCTCGACCGGGGGCGGGCGGTCGATTTCCGCGTGTCGATCATGCCCAACATTTACGGCGAGGACGCGGTGCTGCGCGTACTCGACAAGCAGGCTCTCTACGAGAGCACGCAGCAGCAGCTCTCCCTGGACAGCCTCGGGTTCGAGACGGACGATATCCGGGCGCTGCGGCGCCTGTCGCACGAGCCCTACGGAATGCTGCTCGTCACCGGGCCCACCGGCAGCGGCAAGACCACCACGCTCTACGCCGCCATCACCGAGATCAACAACGGCCAGGACAAGATCGTCACCATCGAGGACCCGGTGGAATACCAGCTCGCGGGCGTCCTGCAGATCCCGGTCAACGAAAAGAAGGGGCTCACTTTCGCGCGGGGGCTGCGTTCCATCCTGCGGCACGATCCCGACAAGATCATGGTGGGCGAGATACGCGATCCGGAGACGGCCAACATCGCCGTTCAGTCCGCGCTCACGGGGCATCTCGTTTTCACCACCGTCCACGCGAACAACGTATTCGACGTGATCGGCCGCTTCATGCACATGAACGTCGATCTGTTCAGCTTCGTCTCT
>VBCJ01000368.1 GCA_005884335.1 Betaproteobacteria bacterium
CGTTTCTGCGCGCGCTCCATGGCTTCCTTCGGCGACTTATCGCCCGAGGCGGCTTCGGCGACCATGTCCACGATGATGAAGTCGGCGAGCGCGCCCGCAGACGCGTAGCCGAGTTTGC
Organism: Betaproteobacteria bacterium; assembly: GCA_005884335.1. Classification (GTDB taxonomy): domain Bacteria; phylum Pseudomonadota; class Gammaproteobacteria; order Burkholderiales; family SG8-39; genus VBDM01. Next base: position 119 of record VBCJ01000368.1, read on the forward strand.
CTGCATAGCCCGCGGGGCGCAGCTGCTTGCAGGCGTCGCGGTAAGCCGTGTGCTTCGGGTCCACCGTCCAGATCGGGTTTTTCTCGTAGGCAACGAGAGGGCCCGCGGTATAGCCGATTCCCGCCTGGAGCCACGCTCCGTATTGCTCCTCCTCCATCATGAAACGGATGAATTCCTTGGCCGCCTTCGGATACTTCGTGTACTTGAAGATCATCTGGTTCATGAACAGGTGGCAGGCGCTTGAGACGCCTGCCGGCCCCGCGGGATAGCTCGCATGGTTGATGTCGGTCTGCAGCGCGTTGATCTTCGGGTCCTTGGAATTCTTCGACGCGTAATAGATCGAGATGCCGTTGTTGGTCACCGAGATCTGCCCGTCGAGGAAGGCCTTGTTGTTGTTCGGATCGAGCCAGGACAGCGTGCCCGGGATGAACGTGCCGTAGAGTTCCTTCGAGTACTCGAGCGCCCGCAGCGTCTCGGGGCTGTTGATGGCCACGTTGTTCTTCTCGTCGACCAGCTTGCCGCCGAAGGTCCACACCAGCCAGTGGCACCAGGTATTGGCGTCTCCTGTGGCATGGCCGAGGGCGAAACCGCCGGGCGTGCCCTTGTCCTTGAGGGCTTTCATCATCTTGAGGAAGCTGTCGGTGTCCTTCGGGAAGCTCTGGAAGCCCGCGGCCTTCATCTGGCTCTCGCGGTAGACCATCATGCTCCCGGTCGCGCCGAGGGGAACGCCGATCCAGCGCTTGCCGTCGGGCTTGAGATAGAGCTCGCACGTCGGGTACCAGCCGCCGTACTTTCTGCCAAGGTAGTTGCATAGATCGGTGACGTCCACCAGCTTCTCGGGATAGAGGTTGGCATCGTCGTAGGTGCCGAGAATGATGTCCGGTCCGGCGCCGGTGTTGGCCGCGACCGCCGCCTTCGGGCGCACGTCTTCCCAGCTCTCGCTGTCGACGCGCACTTCGATGCCGTACTTGGCGGTAAACGCCTGCACGTTCTTCATGTACTGGTCGATGTCGCCCTGGACGAAACGGCTCCAGCGCAGCACCCGCAGCTTCGCGCCCTTCTCGGGCTGGCTGTTCCACTGGGCGTGCGCGTTCTTCGCCCAGATCATCGGCAGCGTCGCGCTCGCGGCGAGGCCTGCCCCTGCTTTCAGTAAGTCCCTGCGCTTGTTGCTCATGGCTCCTCCTTATGCAAGTCGAGCGCCGCTCGACGGATCGAAAAGATAGGTCAATTGTGGCTTGAGGCGCACCGCTGCTCCGGGCTGAAAAGTGTGCCGCTCGCGCACGACCGCAGTGACGGCCACGCCGGCGAGCTTGCAGAAGATCTGCGTGTCCGCGCCGGTGGGCTCGACCACGACCACCTCCGCGGGCACGCCGTCATCGGTCACCGCGAAATGCTCGGGCCGCACGCCGACAACCACTTCGCGGCCCTCGGGGATTTCGGCGCGCACCGGGATCGGCAGGTGCACGCCGCCGCCGACCGCGACCGCGAGCCCGGTGCCGTTTCTCGCCATGCGGCCGGTGAGAAAATTCATCGCCGGCGAGCCGATGAAGCCCGCGACAAACTGGTTCGCCGGGTTGTCGTAGAGCTCCAGCGGCGATCCGGTCTGCTCGACGCGGCCCGCGTTCATCACCACGATCTTGTCGGCCATGGTCATCGCCTCGATCTGGTCGTGGGTGACATAGACCGAAGTCGTCTTCAATCGCTGGTGCAGCGCCTTGATCTCGGTGCGCATCGCGACGCGCAGCTTGGCGTCCAGGTTCGAAAGCGGCTCGTCGAACAGGAACACCTCGGGCTTTCTCACGATCGCGCGGCCCATCGCGACGCGCTGGCGCTGGCCGCCGGAGAGCTGGCGCGGGTAGCGCCGCAGGTATTCCTCGAGCCCGAGGATCATCGCCGCCTCCTCGACCCGCACGCGGGTCTCCTCGCGCGATTCGCCGGCGAGCTTGAGGCTGAAGGCCATGTTGTCGTACACCGTCATGTGCGGGTAGAGCGCGTAGTTCTGGAACACCATGGCGATGTCCCGCTCCTTCGGCGCCACGCCGTTGACGACGCGCTCGCCGATCGCGATCCGGCCGCCGGAGATCTCCTCCAGCCCCGCGATCATCCGCAGGAGCGTCGACTTGCCGCAGCCCGAGGGGCCGACCAGCACGCAGAACTCGCCGTCCTCGACCCCGACGTCCACGC
>VBCJ01000019.1 GCA_005884335.1 Betaproteobacteria bacterium
CGCGACGACGACGGGAACATCGCCACGCCGAGGCGGTTTGCCAACGCCTGGAGCTCGTCGTAGATCGCGGGTGGAATCGGGATGCCGTCGCGGCTGCGACTCTCGGATGTGCGGCGGCCGCGCTCGCCGGGCATGAGGATTTCCCCTGCCTCCGGATCGACGGGCAGGGATTTCAGCGCTTTCACTAGACGGTCGACTTCGCGCCTGAAATTCTCCGGGTCTCCGAACTGCGCCAGGTCGATCGCCATGACGAAGCCGTTTTGGCGGTGCCGGCGCCCTTCGGGGGTGCCTTCGAGAGACTCGGCGAGCAGGGGGTTGGCCGCGACGAGGCTCGTGATGCATTCGATCATCAGAGACAGGCCCGAGCCCTTGGGGCCGGCCATCGGCAATGGAATCCGCGCGGCCTGGGGGTCGGTCGTCGGGTTGCCGTCCTTGTCGAGGGCCCAGCCCTCGGGTATCCGTTCGCCCGTTCTCTTCGCCTGGTTCAGCTTTCCCATCGAAACGACGCTCGTCGCCATGTCGAGCACGACGGGCTCTGCTCCCGGGACCGCAATCGAGATGGGGCTGGTGGATACGCCCGCTGCACGCGTGCCGTGATAGGCGACATTGGGCCAGGACGCGGCGAGCGCGATCGCGGCCATTCCCTCGCGAGCGGCGGCGAGCGTGTAGTAGCCGAGCGCCGCGGTGTGCGTGGTCGCCCGGACCAGCGCGAGCCCTACGCCGGCGTCACGGGCCTTGCGCAAGGCCTCGGCGGTTGCGCGCGTCATCGCGACCGGCCCCGCGGCGCGATCGGCTTCGATCAGGACGGAGGCGGCCGTCTCGGTGCGGACCGCCATCGCGGGCCTCGGGTTCATGTCGCCGGTTTCGATCAGATCGACGTAGCGCGGGACCCTCATGACGCCGTGCGTGTCCACGCCCCGCAGATTCGCCCAGACGAGGACTTCGGCGACGACCGCCGCATCGGCTTTGGGCATGCCGGCCCGCGCGAAGACGTCCGTCGCGAAGCGCTTGAGCGCCTCGGCCGGGGCGGTCGGCGCCGCCCGGCCGGCGCGCAATTGCGTCTTGCTCATTTTCCGGATCAGACCCGCGCGGGAAAATATTTGGCGAGCCAATTGCGCACGAGGTCGACCACCAGCGTGTTCCCTTCCGAGAACATGAAATGGTCGACGTCGGCGATGAGATGGAGATCGGTCGGCTTTCCCGCGCGCTGGAAAAGCTCGACCGACTGCTCGGTCGGCGTCACCGAGTCGTTCGCCGAATGCAGCAGAAGGAGCGGCCGCGGCGCGATCCGCCCGACGACGTCGTTGGCATTGAACGCGTACATGGTTTCCACCACCTCGAAAGGAAACTCCATGATCGAGCCCGGCGCGAGGTTGCCGCGCAGGCGCGGCGGAATGGGAACGATGTCGTAGCGCGGCACCATCATCGGCTTGCCGGCGCGCTTCCGGCGCCTTCCCTCTTTCATCATGGCGCTGAACTTCTTCCAGGCGCGGGGCGAAGCGTGCTGCCTGCGGAATTTCTTCGCGCCGTCGCCCCAGCCGCCTGAGGAAATGCAGGCGGCGACCCTCCGGTCGACCCCTGCCGCGTATACCGCGACCGCGGCGCCAAAACTCTGCCCGACTACGCCGATGCGCTTTGATTCGATCTCCGGACGGATGGCCAGGAAGGACAGCGCGTTCCTCGTGTCTTTGACCTGCTCCTTGCAGATGACGCGTCCGCGCTCGCCTTCGCTTTCGCCGCAGCCGCGGAAGTCGAACCGCAGCGCGGCGTAGCCGAGGGCGGCGAGCATTTTCGCAACCGTCGTACCGCCGCCGCCGTCCTTGTTGCTGCCGAATCCATGCAGGACGAGAAAGCCAGCGCGCCGCTCCGGCCCGCGCGACTCGGGAAGGTGAAGCACGCCCGCAAGCTTCAGTCCGTCGGATGCGAAGCTGACCCGTTCTTCCATTCTTCCGATCCTCCCCTGCGAGCCGGCTAATTATAAGTGCGGTGGTCCTCGCCAAGGTAGAATCTCGGGAAAAAAGGAGCCGCAATGAGCCGCTACGCACCGATCGACGTCCACGCGCACTATTTTCCGCAAAGCTTCCTCGATCTGATCGCCAAGCACGGCCCCAGCCACGGCTTCGAGTACAAAATAGTCGAGGGCAAAGGTCCGCAGTTCAAGCACGGCCATCTCATAACCGGGCCGGTCGGTCCCAAATTTGTCGACCTGGACGCCCGGCTCGAAGCGATGGATGAACAAGGCGTCGAGGTCCACGCTCTGTCACTGTCACAACCGATGGTGTATTGGGCCGACGGGGAGCTGGCCCAGGGCATCAGCGAAAGCTACAACGACGCGCTCGCGCGGGCGCACGAGCGGCATCCGAAGCGGCTCGTCGGGCTCGCGACGCTGCCGATGCACGAGCCCGCGCTCGCGGTGAAGGAGGTCGAGCGCGCCGCGAAGCTGCCGGGCATGCGCGGCTTCTATATTGCCACCCAGATTCGCGGAAAAGACCTGTCCGACGCTTCATTTCCGCCTGTCTATGAGCGCATCGAGGCGAGCGGTCTGCCGCTTTTTTTGCATCCGGTCGAGGTGATCGGGCACCAGCGCCTGGGTGCGTATTACCTCACCAACCTGCTCGGCAACCCTTTCGAGTCGGCGATCGCCGCTGCGCACCTCATCTTCGGGGGCGTGCTCGACAGGTTTCCCAGGCTCGTCGTCTGCCTTCCCCACGCGGGCGGCGCGTTTCCGTGGCTCGTGGGCCGGCTCAACCGGGGCTGGGAAAAGCGCGCCGACCTGAAGCACGTCAAGCACGCGCCGCTCGAGTACCTGCGCCGCTTCTACTACGACACGGTCGGCTACTCCGACCACGTGCTCGAATATCTGGTCAAGGTGATCGGTGCCGACCGGGTCCTGATGGGGAGCGACTATTGTTTTCCCATTGCCTACGAGCGGCCGGTCGAGACCGTGACGGCCCATCTTCTCCTTGACGACGAGCAGAAGCGGAAAATCGTCGAAGACAATGCTCGGCGCCTGCTCAGAATCTAGCTTAGCGCCGGAAGATCCATATAAGGATGCTGACGACCACCGATATGACGAGGCAGGTCATCAGGGGAAAGTAGAGGCTGAATCCGTCGCGCCGCACCACGATGTCTCCCGGCAGCCTGCCCAGACCCAGTTTCGACATCAGCGGCCACAGCAATCCCGCGGCTACGAGGATGAGACCGACGGTGATCAGCCACTTGGACACGGGTGTCGCCTCCGCCTCGACCCCAATTGGGCCGGAATCTGCCAGTATAATTGCACCGCGTCTGAATGGAAGCCTTGGCGGCGGCGTTGGCGCGTCGCTCGCAAGCGAGCTTGCCGTTCGACCGGCCCGATGGGCCTTTCAAGGAGGAAGCACAATCATGAACAGAGTTGCATTGGTGTCAATTGCCGGAGCGTTTGCGCTCGTGAGCGCCGCCGCCGACGGCAAGATCACAACCGGCCGCGTGGCGGTGAGCAAGGACGGAGTCAAGCCGCCGCAATAGACGTGGACGCTGAATTGCTTATCCGGGCGGTCGTTCTTGCCAGCGCCGCGTCGCTCGCGGCTTGCGCCGGCATGGGTAAGAGCGAAAACGTCGACTACCGCGCCATCGTGGCGAGCCCGGACCGATCCGAGGCCGACCGTCAGACCGATCAGAGAAGAAATCCGGAGCTGTTGCTCGCGTTCACCGGCGTGCGGCCGGGCATGAGAGTGCTCGATATGGGAGCGGGCGGAGGCTATTCGACCGAGCTGCTCGCCCGCGCGGTCGGTTCCCACGGAACGGTCTATGCGCAGGACTCCCAGGCGGTTTCGCCGAGAGCGGCGGAACGCTTTGACGAGCGTGCGAAAACCTCTGCGATGCGAAACGTCGTACGCGTGCTGCGAGCCTATGACGATCCAGTCCCTTCCGGCGTGCGCGATCTCGATCTGATCACCTTCTTTTTTGCCTATCACGACACGGCGTTCATGAATGTCGACCGCGCAAGGATGAATCGCGGCCTGTTCGAGGCGCTCAAACCGGGCGGTGTGCTGGTGATCGCCGACCATTCGTCTCAGGCGGGCGCAGGCATAAGCGTCGCGAAATCCTTGCATCGCATTGAAGAGGCGACGTTGCGGCGGGAAATCGAGGCGGCGGGATTCAGGCTTGCGGCGGAAGCGGATTTCCTCCGCCATCCCGAGGATCCGCGCGATTCGATCGTATTTCGTCCTAAGGTGCCGGTAGACGAATTCGTATTGAAGTTCGTCCGGCCCTGATTTGGCAGGGCGGCCGGCAGCGTTCCAAGACTTCGGTCTTGACGGTCGGCGTCATGGCCGTCGCTTTTCCACGACGTGCCACTTCCATTGTAAACAGCCGCTTAAGAACCGCGCTCGAAGTCGCGTCGCTCGAGGGCGACGACGGACTGCGATCAGTCGCGCCCCGCTTCCGGCAATCGCATGATTTTGCACGTGAGTTGCGTCTGGCATGCGCATTGCTAAAGGTAATACGTTTTGGGTCGCGGATTTTCATCGTGAATGATCGGTCACAGCCCGAGAAAGGGAAGAGGAGCGCCTATGCTGGACAATTTTCGCAGGAGAGATCTTCCGCAGTCCGCGCGCGGGCAGTCGCCGTACAGCAGCCGGCTGCAGGAAGCGTTGAGTACGGCCGGTGACGAATCCGCAAAGGCGGAGGCCTTCGGGAGCGAAGCGCCGAAGGCCGACTTGCGCGGTGATCCGGAACCCTCCCGATCCGGCCGTGAAAGCGTGAGCAAGCTGATCGTCGGTCCGGACATCAAGCTGAAGGGCGCCGAGATCACCGACTGCGACACGCTGGTGGTCGAAGGTCGCGTGGAGGCTTCGATGGACAGCCGCGTCATCCAGATCGCCGAGCACGGCGTTTTCGTGGGCAAGGCGGGCATCGACGTCGCTGAAATCCGCGGGCGCTTCGAGGGCGAGCTGACCGCGCGAAAGCAATTGGTCATTCGCGCCACGGGAAAAGTGTCGGGCAAGGTCCGCTACGGGAAAGTCGCAATCGAGGAAGGCGGCGAGATCTCCGGCGACATCGCGGCGCTCGCCGAGACGAAAAGCGCGGGCGTCGCTCGCGCAGCCGATTCGGCCCGTAGCCCCGCCGCAACCCCTGCGGCGCCCGCGCTGGCCCAGGCGGGCGCACAGCCGCTGCCGAGCAAGCCGGCATGGACGTCGCAAACGGGCACGCCGCCGCAAAGCAAGCCGGCAGGGGCATCCCAAGGGGGGGCGCAGCCGCAGCCAAACAAACCGGCAGCCCCGTCGCACTGAGCTTCTCAGCTGCCGGGGATGATTCCCGCCTGCATGGAGTTGCAGAACTCGGCGATCTCGCCAGGACGCGTCCACCAGACGCGGTCGCGATACTTGTGCTCGACGCAGTGTTTGAGCGCCGTGCGCAGCGGCCGCAGCCGGAAGGGCTGGCCGAACACATAAGGGTGTATCGAGATGTTGCACACGAGCGGATGCTTCGCGCACTGCTCCAGCATCTCGTCGAACTGGTCCACCACCATGTCGCAGAATTCGCGGGCGCTGTGTTTCCGGTGCACGACCGCCGGCGAGTCGTTGACCTCGACCGGGTAGGGTACCGACAGGATCGGCCCTGAGCGCGTTCGCATCCAGATCGGCTGGTCGTCGCAAGGCCAGTCCATGAGGTAGGCGTAGCCGGCCTCCTTCAGGAGGTCGGGTGTCACCGAGGTCTCGTAGGCGCCGGCACCCATCCACCCCAAGGGGCGCTTCTTCTCGTTGCGGGCAAAGGTCTCGGTGACCTCGCGAATGATGCGCTCCTCGTCGGGCTCCCAAAGGCCGCGCAGATTTTCCGAATTGGTGCGGCCATGGGCGACGATCTCGTCGCCTCTTGCGCGGATTCGCGCGAAGATCTGCGGCGCGTAGTCGTAGAGCAGGCTGTTGGTATTGTGCGCGAGCGGCAGCTTCAGCTCCTCGGCGAGGTCGAACAGCCGCCAGATCCCGACGCGGTTGCCGTAGTCGCGCCAGGAGTAGTTCCGCTGCGTCTGGGGCTCGCCCGTCTTGGCGTTGTCGTGCCCGAGCCCCGCGCCGAAGGCAAAGCACTCGATGTTGGTGGTGATGCAGAACGCGAGCCGCTTGCCCTCCGGCCAGGAATAGTCCTTGCGCTCGGTGATCGGAACGTAGTCGTAGCGCGAGTGCCGCGGGAGAAAATTCCTTGCCACGCTGGAAGCTCCCTCGCTCAATCGGCTTTGGCGCCTGAGGCCTTGACCATTTTGCCCAGTTTGACAATGTCAGCGCGCATATGGACAGCGAACTGTTCGGGAGTGCTCGCGATGGGTGTCGCACCCTGAGTCCCGAAAAACTCCTTGATTTCGGGAGAATTGACGACTCTGGCAAGCTCACCGTTCACCCGCTCGACGACCTCCTTGGGCATGCCCGCCGGGCCAACCACTCCGCTGTAGAGCACCAAATCGAACCCGGGCAGGGCCGCTTCGGCGATTGTCGGAATGTCCTGCACCGCCGCGACGCGCGCCGGCGTGGTCACCGCGAGCGCGCGGAGCTTTCCGCTCTTCACATGCGGCAGCGCCGCAGGCATGGTCGAAAAAATGAAGGCAACGTCACCCGCGATCACCGCCACGGTCGCCGGCGCACTGCCCTTGTAGGGCACGTGCAGCAAATCGACGCCTGCCATCGATTTGAAGGTCTCGCCCGCCAGATGGACGATGGTGCCGTTGCCAGAAGAGGCGTAGTTGAGCTGCCCGGCCTTGGTTTTCGCCAGCGCGATCAGCTCGGACACCGTCTTGGCCGGCAGCGCCGGATTGACGACGAGCAGAAGCGGCGTCGAGGCTACCAGACTGATGAACGTGAAATCCTTGACGCTGTCGTAGGGAAGCTTGGTGTAGAGGCTCGCGTTGATCGCGTGAGTCGTAGCGTCGCAGAAGTAGAGCGTGTAGCCATCCGGCGCCGACTTCGCGATGAGCTCCGATGCGATCGTGGTCCCGGCGCCCGGGCGGTTGTCGACCACGACCTGCTGACCGAGGTTCTGCGAAAGTTTCGCGCTCATCGCGCGCGCGAGTACATCGGAGACCCCGCCGGGCGTGAACCCGACTACGAGGCGAATGGTCTTGTTCGGATAGCTCTGCGCAAACGCGCTGGCGCCTAGGATGGCAAGGGCGAATGCGGTGAAAGCGCGGCGGATCATGGATTCTCCTGCGGGTCGGTAACTCGCGCCGAATATAGAGGAAAGACCCTCCGCGGGCAACGCCGGGAGTCAGGCAAGGGCGTTCTCGTGCCGGAGGCTCACGTGCATGAAGTAGGCAAACAGGATCGTTGCCGCGACGACGAGGCTGGCGACGCCCGCAAGCCAGAATCCCGCGGCGCCCATGGGCGTCGCAAGCCCGAGCGCATTCGCGGCTTCGAGCCGGTCGAGCCCCAGCGCGTAACCTCCGCCCAATCCGATCCCCCAGAGCGCGGCGGTGTAGACGAGCATCGGAATGAAGGCGATCTTGTAGCCGCGCAAAGCGTTGACGATCACCACCTGCGAAGTGTCAAAGAGCTGGAAAAATGCGATGTAAGCCATGAGCTGAATCGCGATCGACTGCACCGCCAGGTCGCGGGTGTAGAGGAACACGATCTGATGCGCTGTAAGGAAGATCGCTACGCCGCCGCAGGCGGAGATGGCGAACATCATCCCGATGCCGGTGAGCCCCGTATGCCGCGCCTCGCGCGGGTTGCCCGCGCCGATCGCCTGCGCGGTGAGCACCGCGGTCGCGTTTCCGATCGCGAGCCCGAACATGTAGAGGACGGCGGTAACGTTCGACGCGATCTGGTGTCCGGCCGAAGTGGCCGCGCCGAGCCGCGCGAGGAACAGCGCCATGAAAGTGAACGAAGTCACCTCGACGAAAAACGCGAGCCCGATGGGTACGCCGAGCTTCAAGTGGCTCCAGAGAGTGGGCAAGTGCGGCCAGGACCACCGGCCAAAGATGCGAAACGGCGCGTAGAACGGGTGCTTTGCGCAATAGATCCACGCGAGCGCGAAGATCAGCCAGCTCGCGATCGCGGTTGCGACCGCGCAGCCCGGACCGCCGAGCTCGGGCGCGCCCAACGCCCCGTAAATGAACAGCGCGTTGAGCGGAATCTTGGCGGCCAAATAGACCAGGTTGATCGCCATGACCGCGCGGGGCCGGGACACCGCGGTGGTGAGCGCAAAAAAAACGCGAAAAAGCAGCATCGCCGGCAGAGCCCAGGCGATGCCCTGTAGGTAAGCCCGCGTGCGCGCCTCGACCTCCGGCGGCGCGCCCGCGAGCCGCAGGAACGGTTCGGGAAACGCGAGCAGCAGGACCCCGAGCGCGCCGAGGCCGAGCGCAAGCCAGACGGTCTGACGCGTCTCCTCGCCGATTCTTTCGAGCTGCTTTCCCCCGAAGAGCTGCGCGGCTATCGGCGAGAGCGCCTGCACCACCCCCATCAATCCGATGAAGACGCTGAAATAGACGCTTGCCCCGATCCCGACCGCGGCGAGGTCCACCGCGCTGTAGCGGCCCGCCATCACGGTGTCGAGCACGCCGCTCGCGATCACCGCCAGCTGCGCGACGAGCACCGGCCAGGCGAGGCGTACCACGGCTTTGGCAATGCGGGAAACGGCCGAAGTCATGACGGGAACGATCCTTTGATGGAATTACGGATTTGCGGCGGCGCGTTCGCGTCCGCTTTAACCAGCAATTGTACGTGGAGGTTACGCTCGGTCCCGTTGCTGTCAGAATAACCGCTTTGCGTTTTAGCCCAATACAGGAAGGACCCCATGCGCGAAGAGACAACCGTCGTCCATTCCGGACTCCACCCCGAGCGGCATCACGGCGCCGTGAACCCGCCGGTGTTCCACGCCTCCACGATCCTCTCGGAAACGGTGGAGGAGTTCCGCCGCAGGCGCAAGAACTGGATTCTGGAACAGCCGGGCACCTATTACGGGCGCTTCGGCACGCCGACGACCGAAGCGCTCGAGGAGGCGATCGCCGCGCTGGAAGGAGGGCACCGCTCGGTCGTCTACCCCTCGGGGCTTGCAGCCTGCGCGGGGGCGCTCCTCGCCTTCCTATCGGCCGGAGATCACCTGCTCATGAGCGACACCGTCTACGGCCCGACGCGCAACTTCGCGAATGGATTGCTCAAACGCTTCGGCGTGAGCACGACGTTCTTCGATCCGCTCGCAGGGCGCTCCATCGAGTCGCTCATCCAGCCCGAAACCCGGGTGATCTATCTGGAATCGCCCGGCTCGCTCACTTTCGAAGTGCAGGACGTCCCGGCGATCGCTGAAGCCGCGCATCGCCGCGGAATCACCGTCATCGCCGACAACACCTGGGCGACGCCGCTCTACTTCAAGCCGTTTGCGCACGGCGTGGACGTTTCCGTGCAGGCGGCCACGAAATACATCGTCGGTCATTCCGACGCCATGCTCGGTGCGATCACCTGTACGAAGGAAGCCTGGCCGAGGCTCAGGCGCTCGACCCACGAGCTCGGTCAGACGGCGGGTCCGGACGACGTTTATCTCGGTCAGCGGGGCCTGCGCACGCTCGCGGTGCGGCTGAAACAGCATTGGGAGGCGGGTGTCGCGCTCGCCGAGTGGATCGCTCGCCAGCCCGAGGTCGAGCGCGTGCTCCACCCGGCGCTCCCCGGAGATCCGGGACACGCGCTCTGGAAGCGCGATTTCACGGGCGCTTGCGGCCTGTTCGGCGTGGTGCTCAAGGAGGGCGTCAGCGACCGCGCGCTCTGCGCGATGATCGACGGCCTGGAGCTCTACGGAATCGGCTCGTCCTGGGGCGGGTTCGAGAGCCTGATCGTGCCCTTCGATCCGCGCGAGACGCGCACGGCGACGCAGTGGACCTACAAAGGGCCGTGCTTCCGGATCCACGCGGGCCTCGAGAACGTCGAGGACCTGATCGCGGATCTCGAAGAGGGATTCGAGCGGCTGCGCTCGACCTGAGAGGTCGAGCCGCCGCTCATAAAGGCCGCTGGCTTAGTTCGGATTGGAGCATACGCCGGCTACCCCATAGGGACTGGTTTCACCCGGCGGTGACACGTTTTTGTCGGAGTAGTCGCTCGCCAAACCCACCAGGAAAAATGTAGCGACGGTAGGCGGATCGTTGCTGTTGACCCCGGTGCGGGCTTCAAGTAGATATTCAGCCCAGCGCGCGTGATCCTTCGGATACGTAATGACCGCCTGGGCGATGCCGCTCGCGTCCGTGACGGCTGTGGTGTTCACAGTGGCCACACACCCGGGTTCAAGCCTATTATTTCCGTTGAAGTCTTCGCCCGGATCGAGATTGCCGTCGAAATTGATATCCTCGTTGTCACACGTTGCTGCTATAGCTTGATGCCAAGGTGGAGGCTGTGACAGCACCAGATTATCGGTACCCAGGCGCACCAACAGCGACTGCCCGCTGACAGTCAAGGTCGCAGTGTCGGTTACCGCCGGGCCGCCGAGCGGAACGCCGCTGATGTCAGTCACTGTGGCCTGGATGGCCACGCCATTTTGCGGGCTGCTGACGTTGCCCGCGGTATAGGTCACCGAGGCGCCGCCGGTCACATCGGTTATCGCTCTCGCCGAACTAAGTGAGCCTGCAGTGGGATCAGCCGTGACGGTAAAGTTTACGCCCGCATTCTTGACCAGATTATTGGCCACATCGCGAACCACCACCGAAATCGTTGACTTATTGTTCGTTTGAGATGCCACTCCGGTGGTGGTCTGGACCGCGCCGGGGACAGCCTGAGCCGCGATGCTGCTGGCGGTAGTGGCGACGAAGGTAACGTTTATAGTGGCGGCCGGTGTGCCGCCCGGGCCGGAGGCGGTGACGGTCGCGGTGCCTGCGGTAGTGGACGAGATCGATACGCCGGGTGTGTCGCCGGTGCCGTTCGTAGTCGAGGGGCTGCCCGTAATCGTGCCGCGGCTCGTGGCAAACGTTACTGCTTGACCCGCCACGGGCGCTCCGCCGTTGGTCCAGTTGACCGAGATCGTTGTTGGCGTATTCAGGGGTATGTCCACCGACGGGGCCGGCGTGGTGAACGCAAAACCTGCACTGCTGACGGTCAGCGCCTGAGTCTTGCTCGCCCCGGCCGCCGTGGCGGTGATGGTATCGTTGCCGCCCGCAGTGGCTGTGACGACGGCCGTGACTTGGCCCGACGAGTTGGTGGTGCCTGTAGCCGGAGAAATCGAGTTTCCGGTAGCTGACGTGAGGGTCATCGTAAAGCCCGGCAGGGCACCTCCCGCCGAATCCTTGAGACTGAAGGTCAGCGTCGTACTGGAGCCAAACGCGAGGGAACTGTTGCCGCTGATCGTGATGGCCGTGCCGGTAACATCGACACCCGTGGCCGCGGTGGCGCCTTGAGTCGAAGCGGTTACCGAGATAAAACGGTTTGATTTGTTGGAACCGAGATTGAGCTTGGCGGTGACGGTGCCGTTTGCGTCGGATACCCCGCTGCTGCTGATGTTGCTGATGAAGGCGGAGGGATCGGTGCCCGTTGAAAAGACTACCGCAGTTCCGGAGACTGCCTGCCCGTTGGCGTCGACTACGATCGCAGTCAGGTCGACCGTCACCGCTCCGGAAGAGGGCATTTGCGGGCTGCTCGCCAGCAGCTGAACCCGGGTACCGGTGGGGCCGGGGACGGGCCCCGGGCCGGTCCCGGGGCCTGTTCCGGAATTGCCGAACACGCCTGGGTTCCCCGACCCGGCCGCACCCGTGTCACCCGTGCAGCCGGTCAGCGCGAGCGCGCCCGCAAAAAGGAGGCTTCCAATAAGCGATGCACCGAGCTTGT
>VBCJ01000020.1 GCA_005884335.1 Betaproteobacteria bacterium
GGTGACCTCCAATCCCCTGGTGCGCAAGATCACTTTCACCGGCTCGACCGCGGTCGGCAAGATCCTCCTCGAGCAGTGCTCGAAGACCGTGAAGAAGACGTCCATGGAGCTCGGCGGCAACGCGCCTTTCATCGTCTTCGACGACGCCGACCTCGACGCCGCGGTGGAAGGCGCACTCGCCTCCAAGTACAGGAACACCGGCCAGACCTGCGTGTGCGCGAACCGGCTGCTGATTCAGGACAAGGTCTACGACGCCTTCGCCGCCAAGCTCACCGAGAAGGTCAAGGCGATGAAAGTCGGAAACGGCATGGAGCCCGGCGTCGTGCAGGGCCCGCTCATCGACAAGGCCGCAGTGGAGAAAGTCGAAGAACACATCAGCGACGCCCTGTCGAAAGGCGCGAAACTCCTGACCGGCGGCAAGCGCCACGCACTCGGCGGAACCTTCTTCGAACCGACCGTCCTCGCCAACGTCAACACCAGCATGAAAGTGACCCGCGAAGAAACCTTCGGCCCGGTCGCGCCGCTCTTCCGCTTCAAGGACGAAAAAGAAGCGATCCGCCTCGCGAACGACACCGAATTCGGCCTCGCCTCGTACTTCTACGGCCGCGACGTCAACCGCGTCTGGCGCGTCGCCGAGGCGCTCGAATACGGCATCGTCGGCATCAACACCGGCATCATCTCCACCGAAGTCGCGCCCTTCGGGGGAGTGAAGGAATCGGGCATGGGGCGGGAAGGTTCGAAGTACGGGATCGAGGATTATCTGGTCGTGAAGTATTTGTGCATGGGTGGTGTCGATCGGTAAAACCAGAGAGGCTGTTTACCTGACAATTCCTGTAGTGGTCTACCTGTCATTTCCTACAGGGTTCCTAAGCACCCCTCTTTAGTAGTAGCCTCTCCCAAAGTAGTAGCCTTCCCAAAATAGTGGCCGACTGGGAGGCAGCTTGATTGGAGAGGAGAAGGTGGCTTGGCGTTGGCTCTTGGCAGCCCGCTTGGGGCTGGCCTTCTGCATGGCGGGAGCTGCCTGGGCGGCCGATGATCCGCTCGTTCTCCAGCAGCGCGCCGTCGACCGCATCGAGGCTTTCGTCGATCATTTTCGAAGGACCGGTGACTACCGCTCCCGCATCGCCGATCTCCGGCAGGCCGAAGCTGAGCTCATTTCCGGCAACGGAGTCCTTGCCGCCCGCGGCGACTGGGCCGGCGTCGCGCACGGGCTTGTGCGCCTCGGACAAATCGCGCGGATGCAGAGCGACTGGGACGCGGCCGCGGCTCGTTATCGCGAGGCGGATGCGACGGCGCAGCGCGCCAGGGACCCCGTACTGCAGGCGCGCGCGCTCACCGGGTTCGCGTTAGCGGAGGTGTCGCGCCGCAACCTCGGTGCCGCAGCTGGCTACGCCTCCAAGGCGATCCCACTCGCCGAGGCCGGCGGCGACAAGAAATATCTGTTCGATGCCCTGGACGTAGCCGGACAGATCCAGATCGCTCAAGGCGACCTCAACGCCGCGGCGGAAACCTTGAATCGCGCGCTTTCCGAGGCGAAGGGCATTCGCGACGAATCCAGATTGTTTTACGGCTATCTCGATCGCGCCGACGTGTACCTGAAGCGCGCCGAGCGCTGCGACTACGAACGCGACTTCGCTGTCTGCCTCGACGCCGTCAACCGAGCCCGCACCGACTATACCGAAGCGCTACGTATTGCGCGCCAATTGGGCTACGCGGGACTGGCCGCGATGACCGAGAGCTTCCTACGTGAGGTGGGAGTGCGCGAGCAGATGGTCCGCTCCCAGGACGAAGCCCATCGCCTCGTCAGTAAAGCCGGAGTGTTCGCACCCAAGGTGCCAAAGGACGTGCTGGTGACCGAGCGCTTCGCTCCCAAATCAGGGCTTCCGACCGGTATCGAAGCGATCTATCAGATGGCAAAGGCGGCTGAGGCGCAGGCCGGCGGATTCGCCTCGACAGTGGCTGCCCGGAGCCGGTACGTGGACGGCCTCATCCGGCAGTCCCGCGGCGAGCATGATTCGGCGCTCGCCTTGTTTCTCGATGCAGTGCGGCTCTTGGAGCGAGATCGCGGGCGGCTGCGCGACGAGCGCGACCGCGGCACCTTTTTCGAAGACAAGGTCGAGTTCTATCACGCCGCGATCCTCGAGCTTCTCGAACGACGCCGCCATGCCGAGGCGTTCGAGTTGATGGAGCGCTCCCGCGCCCGCGTAATGGCGGATCTCCTCGCCAGCCGCAGTCCCGGCCTGAGCCTGCCGAAGGATCGCGTGCTTTACGCCGAATCGTTGCAGTTGCGCAGCCAGATCGCCGCGCGGCAGGGCAGCCTCCTCACGCTTGCCGCCGACCCGAAGGCCGGCGCGGAGCGCGCGCAGATCGCGAAGGAGAACGAGAAGCTCGAACGCCAATATGAGACCCTGCTCGCGCGTATCGCGCGCGAGGCGCCCCGTGTCGGCGAACTGCTGGTCTCACAACCTGCGTCGCTGAGCGCCTTGCAGCAGTCGATGCGGCGAGAGAGCTACGAAATGCTCGAGTATCTCGTGTTGGAGCACGCGGTGATCCTGTGGCATATCAGCGCCGACGCCGTACGCGTGCGCAACGTTTTCCTGCCGCGTTCCCAGCTGATGGAGAAAGTGAGGAAGCTCGGCGACAGCCTCTCGGACCGTAACCGGCCGTTCGACGAGCGCACGGCCCGCGAGCTTTTCCTTTTCCTGGTGCAGCCGGCGAAAGAGTGGATCAGGAGCGAGCGGCTGGTCGTGATTCCGCACGAGGATCTGAACTATCTCCCGTTCCAGGCGCTGCCGGACCCGGCCGACGGCCGCTATCTGGGCGAGCGCTACGCGCTCTCGGTGGCGCCGAGCGCAACGGTGCTCTTGGGACTCACGCGCGCTGCAGCTATGGTGGGGGCGTCTGCGCTCGCCGTGGCTGACCCCGATCTCGTTGCCGGCCAGGACGAGGCGCAGGCCGTAGCCCGGATCTATGCGCCGCGTAGCAAGCTCGTGGTGGAACCGCTTCCCCGGGAAGCGGACCTCAAACGCTGGGCCGGCGACTATGAGGTCCTGCACCTGTCGGTGCACGGCAAGTTTAGTGAATCCGAGCCGCTGCTTTCCTATCTCAAGCTCGCTCGCGGTGGGGCCGATGACGGCGAGCTTACCGCAGCCGAGATGTTCGGCCTGCCGCTCGCGCGTTCGCGCCTCGTGGTTCTGAGCGCTTGCGAAACCGGTAAGGCGCGCGCCACTCACGCTAACGAGCTTCTCGGCATGCAGCGTGCGCTGCTCTACGCAGGCGCTTCCACGCTGGTCCTGTCTTACTGGCCCGTGGATTCGGACGCGACCGCGGCGTTCATGCAGGCGTTTCACCACGCGGCGCAGTCGACCGCACCGCCGGCCGCGGCGCGCGAGGCGCTCAAGGCGGTGATGGCAAAGCCGACCTACGCGCATCCGTATCACTGGGCGGCCTTTATGGTCGTGGGGAGGTAAGTCATGGCGGATCTCGCGCAGAGCTTCGCCGATCGCGTCAAGGCAATCGGCGGCAGCTGGACTGCCTACACGGCGGTCGGCAGCTTCGTTCTCTACGTGCTCGGCTATCTCGCGCTGCGCTTTCACCTCACGGCGCTCGGCATCGGCACCGATCTCGCGGTTCTCGACGAGCGCTATCTTTTCACCGGGGCGCGCTTTCTCGTGTATCTCGCCGCGAGCGCGACGAGCGCCGTCCTGCTCGGGCTGCTGCTTCTCATGGTCCTGTATGTACCGTACCGGCTGCTGCCGGCCGCGAAGCGCAAACGGTTGGTGGCGACTCCGTCCACGCTGGCCGCGTCCCACCTGGGATGGCTGCTCCTTGCCGGCATCGTCTTCTCGGTTGCGATGATCCAGTTCGTGATGAGGGACTGCTTCGAGCTCAGCAATCTGCTGCTGCGCGAAAGGCTACCCGAGTCGCATTTCAGCGACTGGCTGTTGCGCGGAGACGAGAGCCGTATTGCGTTTTTCTTTGCCGGACTCATGGCCGCATGCGCTGTGCCCGCGGCGCTGCTGCTTGTCCTGCGCGGTGAGGCTCTGACCGCGGGTGTTGCCGCGCTGAGGAATCTGTTATTTGTCCTTTTCGTGGTACAGCTGCTTCTGCTGCCGATCAATTACGGCTATTTGGTACTCGACACCACGTTGCCACGCGTCGCCTCGCTTGACGGCATGAAGCCGCTCCCCAAAGGCAGCACGGCCTGGCTGGTGTGGGAGGGCAAGGACGGCGTGACTTTTCTCGTGCGCGCCCGCGAAGGCGACAAGACGGTCAAATCGTTACTGACACTTCCGCGCAGCGAGGCGAAGCGGGTCGAGATCCGCGCCTACGATCGGATCTACGCGGCGCTGTTCGCGCCCCAAACGGAGAACCCGCAATGAAGAGCCTGCACTCTTTCCAGCTTGCCCTGTTCATATCGGCAATGTCTGTCGTCGGCAGCGCGCGCGCCGACTGGATTGATACCGTGGCAGGAGCGCTCGGTATCTCCAAGACCCCGAGCGCGATGAGAAGCCCTGTCGAAAGTCACGACGGCGACATCCTGGTCGTCGCGATCGACGGCTCGGCGCCGGCGGCCTTGACCGCGGGCGGCAGCTATCGTTCGCCGGTGTTCTTCGCCGGCGATGCGACGCTGCTCGCGCTCGAAGGAGAGAACCTCGTGCGCGTGCCGCTCGCCAGCGGCTCGCCGACGCGGCTGCGCACCGTCCCCGGGGCCGTCAAGCTGCTCGGCATCGATCGGAGCGATGGCGACAGAGTCCTGCTCCTCGTTGCGGCTAGCGACGGAAACAGCGAGCTCGCGGCCCTGTCGCTCAAGACCGGCAAACTCGCGCGCCTGCCGCACGAGCGCGACGATAGAGATCAGCGCCGCCTGCTCAGCCACCTGCGCGGCGAGGACCGCGAGTACGAAGGCATCTCGCTTTACCTCAAAACCGAATCCAAGCCTGGGCTGGGCGGGAGCATCGAATGGGCAGACGTGTATGTGAAACGCGGCAATGATCCGTCGGTGAACTTGAGCCGCTGCGACGGTGCCGACTGTCGCCAGCCGGCGCTTTCGCATGACGGGCGGCGCGTCGCTTTCATACGCGCAGCGAAGGGGCGGTAGCGCGTATCGAGATTGCAAGGAGGGAGCAGCGATGATGAATGCCGCTATCCATTCGTCCAAAGCCTTGGGCTTGCTGCGGTATTCGCAGTGCTTGCCGCCATGCCGCTTGCCCGCGCCCAGGGGCCAAGCTCTATGTGCTCGCGGTCGGGATTAGCAAATATCGCGATCCGAACCTCGAGCTCGAGTTCGCGGCCAAGGATGCAATGGATTTCGCCAAAGTGATCGCAGGCCAGAAGGGATTCCTTTACCAGGACGTGATCGTGCAACACATTCCAGAGCGAAACGCGACCTGCGCCGAAATCACCAAATGGCTTGCCTGGCTGCGCAGGGAGGTCACCGCGCAGGACATGGGTATGCTTTTCTTCTCCGGCCACGGTAAGCAGGACGCCGATGGCCGTTTCTATTTCCTCTCGGTCGAGGCCGAGGAGGAGAACCTTATGGGCACAGCGGTCTCGAAGGACGACATCACGCATGCGCTGGGGTCACTCGCGGGCAAGGCGGTATTCTTCATGGACAGCTGCCGCGCCGGCCGCGTGGCGGAGGGGCAGCGACGCAAGGGCTCGGCGGACGTGAGCGCGGTGATCGGCGAGCTCGCGAGCGCGGAGAACGGCGTCGCCGTCTACGCCTCGAGCACGGGCAGGCAGTCCTCGCTTGAGGACACTCCCTGGCAGAACGGGGCCTTCACCAAAGCTCTCATAGAGGGCATTTCCGGCAAGGCGGCCGACCCGAGAGGCCGGATCACACACCAGATGCTTGGGGTCTATCTTTCCGAGCGGGTGAAGGAGTTGACGGGCGGCAGGCAACATCCAGTGCCAGGCGGCGGGGGAGTAGCTGATTTCCCGATTGCAGTAATTCGATAGCTCGCGCGCGGGCACTGGTTTTCTTAAGACATTGGACTTCTTCAGATCATCTTTGACACCAAGACGCATTCAAACGTTGAACCTGAAGTAAATCACATCCCCGTCGCGCACGACATATTCCTTTCCTTCCAGCCTCATCTTTCCGGCTTCCTTCGCGCCCTGCTCGCCTTTGCAGGCGACGTAGTCCGCGTAGGCGATGACTTCGGCGCGGATGAAGCCGCGCTCGAAATCGGTGTGGATCACTGCCGCCGCCTGCGGTGCCGTAGCGCCGATGGGAACGGTCCAGGCGTGCGCTTCCTTCGGTCCGGCGGTGAAGAATGTCTGTAGTCCCAGCAGCGCGTAGCCGGTGCGGATCAGGCGGTTCAAACCCGGTTCCTTCATTCCCATGTCGTCGAGAAAAACCTGCTTGTCCTCGTCCGAAAGATCGGCGATCTGGGCCTCGAGCGCCGCGCAGATCGGCACTACGGGTGAATCGTGGCGCTTGGCATACTCCTCGACTTGCGCAAGCAGCGGATTGTTTTCAAAACCGTGTTCGGCGAGGTTGGCGATGAACATCTCGGGTTTCGACGTCATGAGGAAGAGAGGCTTCAGCACCGCCTGCTCTTCCTTAGAGAGCGGCACGCTGCGCGCGGGGCGAGCCTCGTCGAGCGCCGGGCGCACTTTGTCGAGCACGGCGACGATGCGCTGGGCTTCCTTGTCGCCGCCGGCCTTCGCGACTTTCGCGTAGCGCGCATAGGTCTTCTCCACCGTCGAAAGATCGGCGAGAGCGAGCTCGGTGTGGATCGTTTCGATGTCCGAGACCGGATCGACCTTCCCCGCAACGTGAACGACGTTCGGATCCTCGAAGCAGCGCACCACGTGCGCGATCGCGTCGCATTCGCGGATATTGGCGAGGAACAGGTTGCCCAAGCCCTCGCCCTTCGACGCCCCCGCCACCAGCCCCGCGATGTCGACGAACTCGACCGCCGCAGCGACGACTTTCTGCGGCCGGGCGATCGCCGCAATTTGCCCAAGGCGCGGATCGGGGACTTCGACGATGCCGATGTTGGGGTCGATGGTGCAGAACGGATAGTTCTCCGCGGCGATCCCCGCCTTGGTGAGAGCGTTGAACAAAGTCGACTTGCCGACGTTCGGCAAACCGACGATGCCGCAATTCAAGGCCATCAGGATTTCGTGTGCAGCTTGAGCATCGCCGCTTCCATGTCGCCGTCGAGCAAGAGCGCAGAGGCTTCCATCGAGCGCGCGAGCGCCGCTTCGATCGCCTCGCGCTCCCCCGCGGGCGGCGGCGTCAGCACGTAGCCGGCGACGAGGTCCTTGTTTCCCGGGTGGCCGATGCCGATGCGCAGCCTCCAGAACCCTTGCGTGCCGAGCTGCGCCGCGATGTCCTTCAGGCCGTTGTGGCCCGCGACCCCGCCGCCGAGCTTCAGTCTCGCCGTGCCCGGCGGGAAATCGAGCTCGTCGTGCACGACCAGGATTTCCTGAGGCTGGATCTTGTAGTAGCGCGCGAGCGCGCCGACCGACTTGCCCGAGAGGTTCATGTACGTCTGCGGCAGCAGCAGCCACAAGTCGCCTGAGGCCCGCGCGAGTTTGCCGAGCAGGCCGTGATACTTGGCGACCGCTTTCAGCTCGATGCGCTGCGCGGCTGCAAGGCGCGAGGCGAACCAGAAGCCGACGTTGTGCCGGTCCCTCTCGTGCTTCTTGCCCGGGTTGCCCAGGCCGGCGATCAGTTTTAGAGAATGCATGGATGAAAAAGGGCGCGGCGGTTACCGCGCCCTTTCGCGTAGTCGCAACAGGCGCTACTTCTTGTCGCCCCGGTCGCCCCTGTCGCCCTTGTCGGCTTTCTCGCCCTTGCCGCCTTTGCCGCCCTTCTCCTCCGCAGCGGGCGCGGCCGCTTCCGGCGCCTTCTGCTTGACGGTCGGCACGTCGGCGGCGGCAGGAACGGCTTCCGCCGCAGGTGCGAGCACTCCCTCGACCCCGACCCCGGCAGCCGCAGCAGCGGCGGCGGCCTCCTCTTCCTCGGCGATCGCAGCCTTCGGGATCTGCGCCGAAGCGACGGTCGGATTCTCGTTGCCCCCCAGGGAAAGCTCCACGCCCTTGGGCATAGTGAGCTCGCGTATATGAATCGATTTCCCGATCGCGAGCGCAGACAGGTCCACCTCGATGAATTCGGGCAGGTCCGCAGGCAGGCAGCGGACGTCGATTTCGCTCAGAACGTGGGTGATGAGGCCGCCCTGCTCCTTGATCGCGGGCGATTTCTCCGCGTTGACGAAGTGCAGCGGCACCTTGATGTGGATCTTCTCGTCCGCCGAGACTCTCTGGAAGTCGACGTGCTGCACTTGCAGCTTGAACGGATGCATGTTGACCGCCCGCAGCAGCACCTGCTCCTTCGCGCCGTCCAGGGCGAGCGTCAGGACGGACGCGTGAAACTTCTCGTTGCGCAGCTGGTGGTACAGCGGGTTGTGATCGAGCTCGATGCTGACCGCGGGTTTCTTGCCCCCGTAGAGAATCCCCGGGACCTTCCCGCTGTGGCGCAGGCGGCGGCTCGCACCCCTCCCTTGCCCTTTGCGCGCTTGCGCGACGACTTCGATTGCCATGTCGGCCTCTCCTTGATTGAGGCGGCGCCCGCGACCAGGCGCCGCCGTTGAAAAATCTACTCGATGAACAGCGAGCTCACCGAATCCTCGTTGCTGATCCGCAAAATCGTCTCCGCGAGCAGCCCCGCGACCGACAGCACGCGGATCTTCTTGCACGACTGAGCGGCCTTGGACAGCGGGATCGAGTCGGTCACCACCAGCTCGTCGATCTCCGACTCGGCGATGCGCTCCACCGCGCCGCCGGAGAGCACCGGGTGCGTGCAGTACGCGACCACGCGCGTTGCGCCTTCCTGCTTCAGCGCCTGCGCCGCCTTGACCAGCGTATTGGCGGTGTCGACCATGTCGTCCATGATGACGCAGTTTCGCCCCTTCACGTCGCCGATCACGTTCATCACCTCCGACACGTTCGGCTGGGGCCGCCGCTTGTCGATGATCGCGAGGTCGGATTCCAGGCGCTTCGCCATCGCGCGCGCGCGCACCACGCCGCCGACGTCCGGCGATACCACCAGCAGGTTCTCGTACTGGTGCTTCCATACGTCCCCCAGCAGCACCGGGGTGGCGTAGATATTGTCCACGGGAACGTCGAAAAATCCCTGTATCTGGTCGGCGTGCAGATCCATCGTCAGCACGCGGTCGACCCCTGCCGCCTGCAGCATGTTCGCCGCCACCTTCGCGCTGATCGCCACGCGCGCCGAGCGCGGGCGCCGGTCCTGGCGCGCATACCCGTAATACGGGATCGCCGCCGTCACGCGGGCCGCCGAGGCGCGCTTCAGCGCATCCACCATCAACAACACCTCCATCAAGCTGTCGTTCGCCGGCGCGCAGGTCGACTGGAGCACGAAACAGTCCTTGCCGCGCACGTTCTCCAGAAGCTCGACCATGATCTCGCCGTCGGAGAACTTGCCCACGGTGGCGTGGCCGAGCGGGATGTTGAGCCTTCGCACCACCGCGTGCGCGAGCAGCGGGTTGGCGTTCCCGGTGAAAACCATCAGGCTTTCGTAGGCCATGCGCTTTAGTCCAGGGGCTGGGGGCTAGGGAATCGACCCGAGCCCTGCTCACAAAAAATCAGCCGCATCGGCGGCTCGCTGTTTCGCTAGTCCCTAATCCCTGGGCCCTCGTCTCGAAATCTGATGGCTGGGGAGGAAGGATTCGAACCCTCGCATGGCGGAATCAAAATCCGCTGCCTTAACCAGCTTGGCGACTCCCCAAGCGC
>VBCJ01000369.1 GCA_005884335.1 Betaproteobacteria bacterium
GTTCCGTTGCTGGTCCCTGGGCAGCGCCGAAGAAAGCGAGGCCGTGCTCATCCGGCGCTTTTTCGACGGCATAGAGAAATACACCCCGCAGCTCGTATCCTGGAACGGCAGCGGCTTCGACCTTCCGGTGCTGCACTACCGCAGCCTCGTGCACGGCGTGAGCGCGCCGCGCTACTGGGAACAGGGTGACGAGGACAAGGACTTCAGGTACAACAACTACATCGCCCGTTATCATATGCGGCACGTGGACCTGATGGACGTCCTGTCGCTCTACCAGAACCGGGGCCAGGCTCCGCTGGACGACATGGCGCGCCTGCTGGGTTTCCCCGGCAAGCTCGGCCTGGACGGCTCGAAAGTCTGGGAAGCCTACCAGGCCGGCGAAATCGAGAGCATCCGCAACTACTGCGCGACCGACGCCGCGAATACCTACCTCGTGTTCCAGCGCTTTCAGCTGATCCGCGGCCAGTGCGACGAAGAGCAATACCGCAAGGAGCTGCAGTTGGTGCGCGAAACGTTCGCCAAATCGGGCGAAGAGCACTGGCGCGAGTTCGTCGGGCGCTGGAGCCGGTAGCCCGGGGCGGCATGCCGTTCGCCCGCATCGAATCCCTGGACCGGGAAGGACGCGGCGTCGCCCACGTCGACGGCAAGACGATATTCGTCGACGGCGCGATCACCGGCGAAGACGTCGAGTACTCCGCTTACCGCAAGAAGCCCGCGTGGGAAGCCGCGCAGATCGTGCGGATCGAAAAAGAAAGCGCCGCACGTGCCTCGCCGCGATGCGCGTTCTTCGGCACCTGCGGCGGGTGCTCCATGCAGCATGTCGAGGAGCGCGCTCAGGTCGCCGCGAAGCAGCGCGTGCTTGAGGACGCGCTCTGGCACATCGCCCGGCTGCGTCCGGAGACCCTGTTGCGGCCGCTCTACGGGCTTTTCTGGGGTTACCGGCATCGGGCCCGGATGTCGGTCCGCTGGGTGCCGAAGAAGGGTGGATCGCTCGTGGGCTTTCGCGAGCGCAAATCGCGCTACGTCACGGACATGACCAGCTGCGAGGTGCTGCCCCCTCGCATCTCGGGTCTTTTGCAACCCCTGCGCACGCTGGTCGATTCGCTCGAGATGCAGGGGCGACTGCCCCAGATCGAAGTTGCAGTGGGCGAGGAGTCGGTCGTGCTGGTGTTCCGGGTTCTGGTCCCCCCCGGCGCCGGCGACGCCGAGCGCCTCAGGGAGTTTGCCGTTCGGCACGGCGTGCAACTGTGGCTCCAGCCCGAAGGGCCGGACTCCGCTCGCCCATACTGGCCGCCCGATGCGCCGGATCTGTACTACACGCTGCCCGAATACGGGCTTCGCATCGCGTTCGGCCCGACCGATTTCACCCAGGTCAACCACGCGGTGAACAGGCTGCTGGTGGGCCGGGCGCTGTCGCTTCTGGATCCGCGCCCGGGCGAGACGATCACCGATTTCTTTTGCGGGCTGGGCAATTTCACGCTGCCGGTCGCGGGCCGCGGTGCCGAGGTGCTGGGGGTGGAAGGCAGCGCGGGGCTGGTTGCCCGCGCGCAACAGAACGCCCGAGCCAACGGTCTCGCCGACCGCTGCCGGTTCGTGGTTGCGGATCTGTTCGACGCCGCGGCATGCGCCGGTTTGCCGGCGTGCGACAAGGCGCTGCTCGACCCGCCGAGGGAAGGGGCAATCGAGCTGGTGAAATCATTTGCCGCGAAGCCGCCGTCCCGAATCGTGTACGTCGCCTGCGATCCGGCGACTCTGGCCCGCGACAGCGGCGTGCTCGTTCACACGCAGGGGTACCGGCTCGCCGCGG
This sequence comes from Betaproteobacteria bacterium, assembly GCA_005884335.1. Classification (GTDB taxonomy): domain Bacteria; phylum Pseudomonadota; class Gammaproteobacteria; order Burkholderiales; family SG8-39; genus VBDM01. The sequence goes on from VBCJ01000369.1 coordinate 1,808, forward strand.
CCGGCGTGGTCAACATGTTCCCGCATACCTCGCACGTGGAGTCGATCGCGCTGTTCGAGCGGGATCAATAAAAAAGGGCGCTAGAGCGCCCTTTTTCGCGGCACAGCTTCGGTTCTAGTCTCGTTCCCCGCCCAGCGCGAGCAGTATCTGAAGCAGGTTTGCGAAGATGTTGAACAGGCTCAGGTACACACCTGTCGTCGCCATGAGGTAGTTGGTTTCCCCGCCGGTGACGATCCTGGAGAGATCATGCAGCAGGAACAGCGAGAAGACGACGATCACCAGAGTCGAGATCGTGAGCGCGAGCGCCGGGATCTGCAGGAACATGTTGGCGATCATCGCGACGAGCAGGGCGATCATGCCGACGAACAGGAACTTGCCCATGAAGCCGAAGTCGCGCTTCGTGGTCGTGGCGATTGCGCCCATGACGAGGAATACCGCCGCCGTGCCGCCTGCCGCGTAGCCGACGAGCTGCGCACCGTTCTTCAAGGCGAGAGCGTAGTTGAGGATCGGCCCGAGCCACCAGCCGAGCATGCCGGTCATCAGCAGCAGAAATGCGACGCCCAGCACGCTGTTGCGGTTGGCGACGATCGCGAATTGCAGGCCGACCACCGCGGCGAGCATCGCAAACGTGGTCATGATCGGGTGGGCCATTACGACCGACGCCGTACCCATGCCGATAAACGCGCCGGCGAGGGTGGGCACCATCGTCAGGGCAAGGAGTAGATAGGTGTTGCGCAGGACCTTTTGCGATTCGGCGGAGATCGCCGCGCCGAAAGTCCCGTACGTGTTCGGGTTCGAGCGCACTGGTTGCAGTTCGGGTTGCATATTCATCCTCCGTCAAACGGACTGTGTTGATGCACCGCTTAGAGCAGTGAACGTCAGTCAAGGTTCAACCGCAGGGCAGTATAGCCATGCTTGGCTCGCGGCGCCATTGCGATTATTCATATGGGGGTCGGATGCTACAATTCAAGCACCGACAAGCACTTAGCCTTACGCGGCGAAAGGAAGGTTGGCCGAGCGGTTTAAGGCACCGGTCTTGAAAACCGGCAGGGGCGCAAGTCTCTCGTGAGTTCGAATCTCACACCTTCCGCCAATTCCTATAAAGTCCGAATCCATGACGAACGCTGTCGCGCAGGCGCTTCCCCTCCTCGATGCGTGGACTGCGCATTCGGTCATGCAACAGCATGTCCCCAGCGTGGCGCTTACGGTCGTGCATGGCGATCGGCCCGTCTGGACAAAGGCCTTCGGCTACGCCGAGGCGAGCATGAAAACGGCGGCGACGCCGCAAACGCTCTACCGCATCGGCTCCATCACCAAGACTTTTACCGCGCTCGCGATCCTGCAATTGCGCGAGGACGGGAAGCTCAGGCTCGACGATCGGGTTCGCGACCACGTAACGAGGACCGCGATCCAGGCCCGCAACATCGGCTTGCTCGATGTCACGATCCGCGAATTGCTCACGCACAGCTCGGGCTTGCAGCGCGACCTGCCGGGCACGTGGTGGACCCAGCCCAGCTTCCCGGCGGAGGTCCCCGATCATTTCAGCGCCACCTATCCATCAAGCACCGAATGGAAGTATTCCAACGTCGGCTACGTGTTGCTCGGTGAAGTGATCGCCGCGGCAGGCGGCGAGCCATGGGCGCGACATGTCGAGCGGCGCATCCTCGGTCCGCTGGGGATGGCGAACACCGAAGCGATGCCGCCTCGCGATGATGCGCGGCTCGCGACGGGCTACTCGCGACCGACGCCCGGCGAGCCTTACGTGCCGGCGCCGCGCGTGGATCACGGCGCGGTCAGCCCCGCGGTAAGTGTGGCTTCGACGATCGAGGATCTGAGCCGCTATCTCGCGTTTCACATGGGAAACATCCGGGCACCACGCCCGGCTTCGCGGCGCTCATGGAGTTCATCCCGGCGCTGAAGCTCGGCGTCGCCGTGCTGACGAATGCCGACGACGGCAATCCGGCGAGCTATTGTGACTACGCGCTCCAGCTGTTGACGCCGATCGTCGCCAAGGCGATGGCGCGCGCCGCGCCCGCGCTCGCGGAAGACGCGGAGCGCTACTGCGGCCACTACTGCTCGGAGGACGGCAACAGGACGATGCTCGTGGCCGTGCTGGATGGCCAGCTGACGCTCGTCGCGCCGGGCGCCCCCAACCCCTACGCTGCGTGCATGACTCTCGAGCGCACGCCCGAATCGCATACGTTCATCATGCGTTCAGGCAGCGCCTTCGCGACGCTCGCTTTCGGAGAACGCCTCACGTTCAGCACGAGCGCCAGTGGAGAAGTCACCGGCTACGACGTTGCTCCCGGCGTGCGCTTCGTCCGCAAGCCGGCGCTCTACATCAGTGTAGAGCGCCGCCAGCGGCCTCAAGGGCCCTACATCAGGGTAGAGCGCCGCAAGCAGCCTCAAGTGCGCTACATCGGTGACGAGCGCCGCGCGGGCGGGGGTGACCGGCGCGGTCAGCCCCAGCGCTAAAGATCGGCGGACAACGCGTCCGTCGAACTCTCGCAGTGCAGCCTTCGCCGAGGTGGGTGATCCGATGGGGCGACCCGGAGCGCGCGCCCCTGGATGCCGTTATGGCATCGCGAACGGGAGTTCGACGCAGGTGACAAAGAGCGACGAAGTGTGGTCGGGGTCGCTGTTGCCCAGAGCGTGGTGCAGCAGGTAGTGCACCGTTTCATGCTTTAGCGACCAGTAGGTCCACGCGCTGTCGTCGATCAGCACCAGATCCGGATCGGCGTAGTAGAGACCTTTGCGCGGCAGGCCGTCGAGCGGTGAGACGAGCGCGCCGTCCTTTTCTATTACCACGAGCGGCGCCGGCGCCTGTATGCCGGCACAGCCCTCGACCATCTGGTAAAGCTGCTCGAGGAAAACGACATTCGCCCGCGGGTCGCTGGACTCGACTACGGGAGCATATCTGAGCCGCATTCCGGCCGGGCCTTGGACATCGTACGCGCACCCGTACCCGTGGCAGGGCAGCGGCTCCGGCTCTGCCCCTCCGCCTCCGCCGCACCCCCCGAGCGCGGCGAGCAGCAGGAGCGTGAGCAGCGCACCTGCGAGCGCGGGTAATCTGAAAGCCGAGGCTGTTAACAGAATCGTCAACTTATTATGCTCTTTAGGCGGACACAGCTTACACCAGTCATGGGGAGCAAAAAAAGGCGGCGGACTCACGTCCGCCGCATCAACCTCCCCTCGTACCAACCGCGCAACTGTCGTTGCGTCTTCGCACCAACCCGCCGGCCCAGTGATAGACATGTCGGGCTAGTGCTTGTATTCCTCGGGCTTCCTGCGCTTGCTGCGCACGGCCTTGCGCAAGCTCTGATAGAGATCCGGATGCTGCGATTTCAGGTGGTCGATGACCTCGAAGTCTTCTTTTTTCACCCGGCTGAGGTCGATGCGCTCGACATGGACCAGCCGCAGCAGCTGGCGAACCGGCTTGGGCATCGCGCGGCCGCTTTCGTATCGTGAGCCGCCGCTTTGTGTTACGCCGATCCTGGTCCAGAATTCCTCCTGGTTCAGGCCCAAGCGCCTGCGGATTTCCCGCGGGTTGATGAGGTCGAGTAGCTTCATGTTCGCTCCGGTACCGCTTGAATGTGGCAGTGTCCATGCCAACAGCATGGAACGTGCCATGGCCGAAATGCGCCTCCGGCCGGGGAGGGCAGGGGTCGGCTGATCCTTACGCTTGTGACGAATTTGCGATAAAATTCAAGGACTTTTTCAGGGGCAGGAATGGCGCTGATCGTTCAAAAATTCGGCGGGACTTCGGTGGGCACGATCGAGCGGATCAAGAGCGTCGCCGGTAGGATTTCCGCTTTCAAAGCCGCCGGCCATCAGCTGGTTGTCGTGGTTTCGGCAATGAGCGGAGAAACCAACAGACTCATCGCTCTCGCCAAGGAGGTGCAAGCTGAACCCGATCCACGCGAGTTTGACGTCGTCGTGTCGACCGGCGAGCAGGTGACGATCGGCCTCCTGTGCATGGCGCTGCTCGAGCGCGGCATCGAGGCGCGCAGCTACACCGGGGGACAGGTCAGAATTCTCACCGACAGCTCGCACACCAAAGCGCGCATTCGTAAAATCGACGAGGAGCGCATGCGTGCAGATCTTGCCGAAGGAAGGCTTGTCGTCGTCGCCGGTTTTCAGGGTGTCGATGCCGAGGGCAATGTCACCACGCTCGGGCGTGGCGGCTCGGACACCACTGCGGTCGCGCTCGCCGCCGCCTTGAAGGCCGACGAGTGCCAGATCTACACCGACGTGGACGGGGTCTACAC
>VBCJ01000370.1 GCA_005884335.1 Betaproteobacteria bacterium
CCGCTTGTATGCACACCTCGCGTTCACGGACCCTGAAAAGTCGGTACGCGAGCGAAAAACGATCGTACCTGTTCTGGGGCGATCGACCTCTCGGCAAACAGGGGCTCTTGCGCGCGGACGACCACTGACGGTCTATACTTGAAGCAGCTCTACTTGGAGCATCTGGCCGAGGCGGCCAGAGCAGGACGCGACGCCGTCGCGCTATACGGGCGGTCAGGTACGCCTCGCCTGGCATTCGCGCCTGCCGTCGCGTTAATCCGGCACGCGGTGCCGCCGCGTGATTGCGGCACGTGATCGTCGTCACGCTCAACGGCGCTTCGGGCGGCCCACCCGCGCTCCACAAGGCCAAGCAGTCCCTTCCTCTTCAGGGCTTCGTTTGCCCTGAAGGCCTTGGGGAGCGCCCGATGCCCAAGCGTGTTGTCTCCACCGAACCCAGTTCTCAACCCCTTACTCGCTTCACCGCCCAGTCCCGGAGGGACCGCCGGGGTGAGCTTCGCCGCCTCTCTATCCCGGCGGCATCACCTCGAAGCCAGCCGACCGACACCGCACCACGCCATACCGACGCGCTCCGCGAGCTCGTGCCCGATCGCGTCGAGAGCCTCAAGAAGCCACCGCCCGCTATCGCACCGCTCGTGGGCGGCCCAGAGCCGCGCAGACAAGCGTGCACGCTTGCCGAGGCGCCGCCTACGCTGTGTCGCCGACGCAGCTGCCGGCGTCCTTTCATCCCTCGTGCTGCCGGCTCTCGGCAGGTGTTCTGCTCGAAGGGCTGCCGCAGCGCCTTCCACGGAGAGGCGCGGCAGCTTGGCTACCGGATGGTCAACGCCCAGGTCTCCGTCCCGACCGGCGAGATGATTCGCGGAGGAGCAGTGTCGGTCGTTCTACGCGCCGACGATGGGGCGGCCGAGCCTGCCCCCGGGGCGGTACTTCCGGTTGCTGCTCCTCGGATATTTCGAAGGTGCTTCTCGGTCTCGCTCAGCGCTTCTCCGTTGAGCGGTAAACGCGGCCCACGTGGAGTCACCGCGCACCCCGTCACAAGGGAGGGGTGAAGGAGCTGGCGCCCGAATTCAAGGCCGTCGAGGACTAGGCCAAGGAGCAGCAGCGCGCCATTGCCCGTCCGGGATTCCGGAACCGGACGCGGGCGGCGGCCGAAGCGTAGATGGCGATAGCGGCGTAGCTCAAGTGGATAGAGCGCCCTGTTTTCTACAGGACTGGGGGGCCTCAACAATCCCAGTGTATGGGCAGGGAGGTTGTGGGTTCAACTCCCGCCGCCGCATCCATCCTTCTTGTATAGCAAAGTCATTCGTTCGACCTCACGGATCTCAGCGTATCAGCGCCGGCATCATCGGTGAGCGGGCTTTCCCACGTGTCTCTAACCGTCCGGTTGGGAACAACCGAGTGGTCCAGTGGGGATCGGCAATTGCTCATCGACCTTACCGATGCTTGACCGATCGCGACGACAGCCGACCGTTCACATGACCGGCGCACTGTAGGACCGGCCCCCATCCTTTATCGCCCCGATGTACCCGGGCATCAGAGTGTCTCCTGGGGAGTGGCACGGCGCTCCAAGTCACCGAGGATATCCTCGATTTGGCCGAGGGCTGATCGAAGGTCGTCGGCGATCTCCTGGGCGAGGATGTTCGGGTCGGGGAGGTTCGCGCTGTCCTCCAAACTCTCGTCCCGCAGCCAGAACAGGTCGAGGCTCACCTTGTCGCGAGCGACGATCTCATCGTAGTTAAACGCGCGCCATCGACCCTCAGGGTTCGTCTCCGACCACGTCGGCTTACGCTTCTGCCGCACGCCGGGCTTGTAACACTCGACGAACTCGTCGAGATCGGCGCGGGTCATGCGCTTGGTCTTGAGCGTGAAGTGCTTGTTGGTGCGGAGGTCGTAGACCCAAGACCTTCTTCGTCCACGGCTCCTTCGCTCTCTATTATCCGAGTTCTCGCTGACCAGCCTCAATCCGCCGGCGGATATAAGTTTCTATACCCTCCGATAGACAGTTCTTCCGTTGGCTGCGCCATATCGTGAGGTAGGGGTAGAAGCCCAGAGCCATCGCCTGCGTGGTCGGTGGACCGAACGCGCTCGCGCGGAGAACTTGGAGGTGGCGTGATGAGCACACGTCGGAGTTGGCGAACGGAGATCATCGAGTGGACAATCGCGCTGTTCATCGGCATCGCAGCGTGGCAACTCCTCGACGAGCTGACGTCGCCGTCGTCCCTGTCGCTAGGATTGCGTCAGCTCCTCACCTACGGCATCGTCGTCGGCGCGTTCTTCGCCGTGGTCGAGATCACGCACCCACGGCCGGCGCTACCGTGGTTGCACTTCTGGCGGCGTTGGGACGGGTGACCATAGCCAGTCGGTGGCTGGTTGCCGCGCATGGTCAGCGAACAGTCGTAGAGGAGTTGCGGAGCGGGCACTCGTCACGCCGGCCCTGCGCGCGGACGACTACGCCGCTCACCAAGAGGAAGTTGGACGTGCCCAAGGTCTGGCGGAAGCCGGCACGCGAGATGTCCGGCGGACGCGGCGACGGAGGGCGGTGATGGCAGCGCCAGAGTTGAACCGATTCTGGGGAACGCTCGTAGCTCTTGGATTCATCTTCTTGATCGTCGCGCCGATCGGCAACCAACTGATCGCTGCCGCGTCAGGACTCGCCTTCCTTGCGCTCCTCCCGATCGCCGCGCTCGCCGTGCGCACCGGCTTCGAGGAAGGCGTGGAGTACGCCAGGAAGAACCTTCAGCCGGAG
>VBCJ01000371.1 GCA_005884335.1 Betaproteobacteria bacterium
GGTTTCGGAAGAGACAAGTGCAGTGAAGCCTTCCACCGCCTTATTGTGGAATATGCACACTGGGTGGGGGAGCGCACCCGAACGAGGGTCGCCAGGGCGTTGTCACGCCGCGCGGCGATATTCGTGCGAGCCCTCGAGCGCGCGGGCGAGCTCGATCAGACTCGCGAGGTTGTGCACCGGCAGGAACTCGTCCACGTGCGGCAGCATCGCGCGCACGCCGGCCGGCCGCGCCTCGAACCCCGGGTAACGCAGGAGCGGATTCAGCCAGATCAGCTTCCTGCACGACTTGTGCAGGCGCTCCATCTCCTTCGCCAGTCCTTCGCCGACGTCACCGTCGAGGCCGTCGGAGATCATCAGCACGACCGCGTTTTGTCCGAGCACTCTGCGCGACCACCGCAGATTGAATTCTCCCAGGCAATTGCCGATGCGCGTGCCGCCCGACCAGTCCGCGATCGCGTCCGACACCCCGCTCATCGCGACGTCCACGTCGCGATGGCGCAGGTACCGGCTGATGTTGGTGAGCCGCGTGCCGAAGACGAAGCTCGTCACGCGGTCGCGGTCGTTGGTAATCGTGTGCAGGAAGTGGAGAAACATCCTCGAGTAGCGATTCATCGAGCCCGACACGTCGCACAAGACCACGAGCGGTGGATGGCGCCGCTGGGGCGAGCGCCGCTTGAGCGGGATGATTTTCGCGCCGTTCCTCAGGCTCGCGCGCAAGCTCGCGCGCAGGTCGATTCGCGCGCCGCGGGGGTCGGACTCGAAGCGCCGGGTGCGGATCTCCGGTATCGGCAGGCGCAGGTTCGCGAGCATCTTTTTCGCTTGCGCGATCTCCTCGCTCGTCATCGTCTCGAAGTCCGCGTGCTGCAGCACTTCGCGGGACGAAAAGCTGAAGCTCGCATCGAGCTCGGTTTCCTGCGGCGGCTCCGCGGGGGTTTCTTTGGGTTTCTTCGGCTTCGGGTAAAGCGCGTCGGCGACGCGATTGGACGCCAAAGGCTCCTCGCTGCGTCCCTGGCGTCCATAGACCTGCGGCAGGAACATCGCCATGACGCGCTCGAGGAGCTGCGGGTCGCGCCAGAAGATGTGGAAGGCCTGGTCGTAGATCTCGAACTGCTCGCGCCGGCCGAGAAAGACGCTCGCGAGCGTCCAGTAGAAGTCCTCGCGCCGCTCGACTCCGGCGACCTGCAGAGCCCGCACCGCGTCGAGCACCCGGTCCGGGCCTATGGGCAGGCCCGCCGCGCGCAGAACGCGGGCGAAGTGCATGACGTTCTCCGCGAGGCGGCCGTCCGTGCCCGATTCACCGAGGTTCAACGGTTTTCCGCGTGCCACTGCGACATCATCCGGTGACCATCGTCATTTTCCGGCAGGCTCGCGCAGCTCGGTGTCGATCACTACGCTTACGCTCTTGGCGCCGACCTTCACGGGCGCGCTCGAGCCTTGCAGGTCCCCGGCCTGCGGGCTCGCGTTGGCGGATTTCGAGATGCGCGCGCCGATGATCACGCGCGGGAAGGCGGAGAGCTTCATCTGCGGCGCCATCGCCATCGAGTCGTCGAGCGTGAACTCCGCGGGAAGATCGCTTCCGCGCTTGCGCAGGACGGCGAGCGGCATGCGCGGACCTTCTGCCGCCCGGGCGAAAATGAAAACGGTGTCGCCGGGCGCGACTTTCCCGGCGAGTGCCGGGGCGAGCCTGACCACGCCGCTCACGCGGTTTCCGCCCTGGGCCCGTGCAGGTTTGGCGACCAGCGCTTTTCCGCCCGGAGAGCCGGCCAGAGAGCGCGCCTCAGCGATGCTCGCCTGCACCCTTTGAATCATGTCGGATTCCTCCGGGAGAACCCTCAGTGCCCGTTCCCAATGGCGTATCGCAGCGGGGTGGTCGCTCCGGTTGAAGGCGGCGGTGCCTGCGAGGAGCAGCGCCTTCACGTTGTCGGGGTCGATGGTGAGCGCGCGCAGTATGATTTTTTCCGGTTCCCCTTGTAGCGTCCTGCCCTGCGCCATCGCGAGGGCGTCCGCGTAGTCCGCGAGGAGTTGCGCGTCGTTCGGCATGCGCGCGGCGGCCTTGGCGTAGGCCTCGCTCGACTCGCCGAAGCGCCCGAGCACCGCGTACGAGCGCCCCAGCATCATCCAGCCCTCGGCATCCTCGGGGTTGTCCTTCAGGCGCGCCGCGAGGCGCAAGACCAGCGCCTCGAATTGCTGGGCGCTCAATCCGTGCTGATTTGCGCCCTCGGGGCCTTGAGGCAGGAGGGCTCGGGGATTGCCGACCACCACATAGACGGCGAGCGCGCAGATCGGCACGGTCAGCCCCAGAGCGAACGCGGCAGCGCGCGCGCGCGGCGGAGATCGCGCCGGCGCCTCGCCTCCGCCCACGTCGGCCAGCAACCGCGCCTCGATCTCGCTGCGGGCCTTTTCATGCTGGTCCGAAGCGAGCGTTCCCGCGCGCAGGTCGGACTCGAGCTCTCGCAGCTGATCGCGGTATACCGCGACATTGACGGCATCGCGCGTTGCGCCCGCGCGCGAGCCGCGGTGCAGGAGCGGGGGCACCACGAACAGCAGCGCGCCGGCGATGAGCACGACGCCGAGGACGACGAACGCAGTCACCGGCGCTCCGCCTCGTTTCCGGCGAGGAGCTCTGCCGCGCGCGTGCGCTCGGAAGCGGTGATTTCGAAATCCTTGGCCGGTCGCCGGCGCAGGATGCGGCGGACGAGGACGAGGAATCCGCCCGCAAGCAGCAGCAGCGGCCCGAACCACAGCAGCGCCGTCGTGAGCTTGAAGGGCGGACGATACAGGACAAAGTCGCCGTAGCGGGCGACCATGTAGGCGAGGATTTCAGAGTCGCTCGACCCCTGGCGCATCTTTTCCCTGACCTGGTTCCTCAGGTCCTCGGCAAGCGGTGCGTTCGAGTCTGCGATGGTCGGGGCCGCTTCCTTCGCGTACACCCACGGAACCGTCGCGGCAAGAAGCAGGAACGCAAGAACCCTAAGCACGGCCGAGCTCTTGCACCAGCGGCAACAGCTTTTCCTTGACGATCTCGGGCGTGAGAGGGCCGATGCGCTTGTATCGGATGACGCCGAGCTTGTCGATCACGTAGGTCTCGGGCACGCCGTAGACGCCGTAGTCGATGCCGACTTTGCCTTCGAAGTCGTAGATCGAAAGCTGGTAGGGATCACCCATGCCTTTCAGCCACGCCAGGCCGTCTTCGCGCTTGTCCTTGTAGTTGAGGCCGTAGAGCGGCACCGAGCCGCTTTTGGCGAGATCGAGCAGAACCGGGTGCTCCTCGCGGCAGCTCACGCACCACGATGCCCACACGTTGAGGACCCAGACTTTCCCGAGCATATCTCTTTCAGTGAATGTCTTCGCGGACTCGCGCAATTGTGGCAACTCGAAATGGGGTGCGGACTTGCCGATGAGCGGCGAGGGCACTTCGCGCGGATTGAGCCTGAGGCCGACCCCGAGCAAGGCGATCAGGCCAGCGAAGATGGCCAGGGGCAGAACGAAGCGATTCATCGTTGCCTTTCGGGATCGTCAGGGAGCGGCGGGCACTGCCGCGTACGCCTCCGCATGCCGCTTCGCCGCCACCCGGTAGCGGCGGTCGCTCGCGGCGAGCGCGCCGCCTAGCGCCATCAGGAGACATCCGCCCCAGATCCAGTCGATGAAGGGCTTGTGCTGCACGCGGACGATCCAGGCCGTCGCGCTCACGGAGTCGCCGAGCGATACGTACAGGTCGCGAGTGAAGCCTGGATCGATCGCGGCTTCGGTCATCGGCATGTTCTGCACCGTATAGATGCGTTTCTCGGGATAAAGAGTGGTGACGGCGCGGCCTTCGCGGCCGACCTGGATCTGGGCGCGAGCGGCGACGTAGTTCGGTCCCTGCACGTCCCTCACGCCGTCGAGGCGGAACGTGTAGCCGCCAAGCTCCACGGTGTCGCCCGGCTCCATGCGCACGTCGCGCTCGCTCTCGTAGCCCTTCACCAGCGTCACCCCGACGACGAACACGGCCACGCCGAAGTGCGCGAGCAGCATGCCGTAGGTCGCGCGAGGCGTGTTGCGCAGCCGCGCCCACGCGCTCGCGCCGTTCGCCGCGTTCCCGATCTTTTCGTACAACTGAACGATTCCGCTCGCTGCGACCCATGCCGCGAGCAGCAGTCCGAAGGCGACCAGCGCGCTCCAGCGCCCCATCGCGAACGGAAGCGCGAGCCCCGCAGCGAGACTTGTTGCAAAAGCCCAGCGCAGACGTGTGGCGAGATCGGGAAGACTCGCCTTTTTCCAACGGGCGAGCGGACCGATCCCCATCAGGAACAAGGCGGGCGCCATGACCAGAACGAACACGATCTCGAAGTACGGAGGGCCTACCGAGTATTTGCCGAGGTTCAGCGCGTCCATCGCCAAGGGAAACATAGTTCCAAGAAAAACCGTCCCTGCAGCCGCAGCAAAGAAGACGTTGTTCGCCAGTAGCATCGACTCGCGCGAGACGAGCTTGAAGTCCCCGCCCAGACCGATGCGCGAAGTACGCCAGACGTACAGCACGAGTGCGCCGCCGATGAAAAGCGCGAACAGCGCCAGGATGAATATGCCGCGCTTCTCCGTCACCGCGAGCGAATGGATGAGCGCCGTCCCGACGAGCCAGGGCATAAAGGAGGCGTTCTCCACCGGATCCCAAAACCACCAGCCGCCCCAGCCGAGCTCGTAATACGCCCAGCCGCTGCCGAGCGCGATGCCCACGGTGAGGAACGCCCACGCCGCCGTCGTCCATGGGCGCGACCAGCGCGCCCACGCCGCGTCGAGGCGTCCGCTCAAAA
>VBCJ01000372.1 GCA_005884335.1 Betaproteobacteria bacterium
TCATGGCTCCGAAAGGCACGCCTGCACCGGTCGTTTCCCGGCTCGACGCCGAGCTGCGAGCTATCCTTGCGCTGCCCGATATCAAAGCCAACTTCGACAAGCAGGGCATGGACGCGGCCTCGTCCTCGCCCGAAGAGTTGAATGCGCTCATGCGGCGCGATTATGCGCGCTGGGCGGCGGTCATCAAGAAGAACAACATCACCGCCGAGTAGCGCACGGTTTCGGAATCGAACGCGAACGACGGCGATGATACGCAGCACCGACAGGATACTGACCACGCACGCCGGGGCCCTGCCGCGCTCCAGCGAGCTGCGCCAGTTGGTTCTCGCCCGAGCGGAGGGACAGCCGCACGACGGGGCGGCGCTTGCCGTGCGCTTGAAGAGCGAGGTGGCCGAGGTCGTGCGCAAGCAGACCGCCTGCGGCATCGACAGCGTCAACGACGGCGAGCTCGGGAAGACCAACTTCACCAACTATGTGCGCGACCGCATCGCCGGGATCGAGATGCGCGATTACCGGCCCGGGGTGGACCCTGCTCCGCTCGACATCACCGCGCGCGATCTGCGGCAGTTTCCCCTGTACTTCGGCGCGGGCAAAGGCACTCTCGCCGGCGCCGCGATGCGAAAACGGCTGAGCTGCTGCGTCGCTCCGCTGAACTACGTCGGCCACGAGGCGCTGAGACAGGAGCTCGAGGGTTTCCGCGCGGCGCTCCAGGGCGTGAAGGTCGCCGAGGCCTTCCTGCCCGCGAACACGCCGGGCACGGTCGAGCATTGGCTCCGGAACGAGCATTACAGGACCGAGGAGGAATTCGTCCAGGCGATCGCCGAGGCCCTGCGGGACGAATACAAGGCGATCGTGGACGCGGGCTTCCTGCTGCAGATCGACGACCCGGATCTCCCGGACGGCTGGCAGATGTATCCCGACATGAGCGTGCGCGAGTACCGCAAGTACGCGACGCTGCGCGTGGACGCGATCAACCATGCGCTGCGCGGCATTCCGCGGGAGAAAGTGCGGCTGCACGTCTGCTGGGGGAGCTTCCACGGCCCGCACCGCAATGATATTCCGCTGGAGGACATTATCGACATCATCTTCCGCGTGCGCGCCTCGAGCTACTCGATCGAAGCCTCGAACCCGGTCCACGAGCACGAATGGCGGGTGTTCGAAGAGGTGAAGCCGCCCGAGGGCACGGTGCTCATTCCCGGCGTCGTCGGCCACTGCTGCGATTTCATCGAGCATCCGGAGCTCGTCGCGCAGCGGCTGCTCCGGTACGCGAAGCTCCTCGGCCGCGAGAACGTGATGGGCGGGACCGACTGCGGCCTGGGACCGCGCGTCGGCAGCCCCGAGATCGCCTGGGCGAAGCTCGAGGCGCTCGCGCAAGGCGCGCGCCTGGCGAGCAAGCGATTGTGGATACGGCCGGCGAAATCTTCGAAAAAGCGCGCGCCGGCGCAAAAGAAGAAGGCGAAACGCTAGTCGGCCTTGATGTTCGCGGCCTTCGCCACCGCGGTCCACTTGGCGATGTCCCGCGCGATGATCGCGCGGAATTCCCCGGGTGTATTACCCGACGGGACGATGGACATCTGGTCCAGGCGCTCCCTGATTTCCGGGAGCTTCACCACGCGCGCCACTTCCTGCTGGATGCGATTCACGATTGCCTGCGGTGTTCCCGCGGGCGCGTGGAACCCGGTAAAGAGGCGGATCTCGATATCCGGGCCGCCCGCCTCGGCGAGCGTCGGCAGATCGGGCCAGGCCGGGTCGCGCTTCGCCGACGTCACCGCGAGGCCCTTGACCTTGCCGCCCTTCAGTGGGCCGATCGCCGGCGGCGGGTCCATGATCGTCATGGTCACCTGCCCCGCCATGACCGCTCCCACCGAGTCGCCACTGCTCTTGTAGGGGATGTGCGCGAACTTGGTACCGGTCTTCTGGTTGAAGAGCTCGGCGGCGAGCTGAAACGGTGCCGCGCTCGCGGAATAGTTGACGTCGCTCGGCCTTGCCTTCGCGTAGTCGATCAGATCCTTCACGGAGTTCACCGGCAGCGAGGAGCTGACGACGAGGATCAGCGGGAAGTCTCCTATCATCGAGATCTGCGCGAAATCCTTGAGCGGCGAGTAGGGCAGCTTCGAGTAGATCGCCGGATTCATGGTCATCGCCCCGCTCGGGCCCATGAACAGCGTGTAGCCGTCGGGGGCGGCCTTGGCGACATAGTCGGCGGCGATGATGCTCTGCGCGCCGGGCTTGTTCTCGACGATGATCGGCTGGCCGAGGCCTTCGGACATCTTGGGCGCGACGACACGCACGATGATGTCGTTGCCGCCCCCGGCCGCGAAGCCGACGATGATGTGAATCGGCTTGTTGGGGAAGCTGCTCTGCGCCTGTGCCGTCGCCGTGACCAATGCCGGCAGAGCGAGGCAGGCGAGCCGT
>VBCJ01000373.1 GCA_005884335.1 Betaproteobacteria bacterium
AGGCCTACTCTCTCGAGCTTCTCCTCCTGTGGAGCGACAAGAGCCGCGTGATGACCTTCGGGATCGCGACGGTGCTCGGGATGTTCGCGGGCTCGCTCGCCTGGTCGCTCGCGACGAAATCTTTCCGCCTGGAGAGCTTTCGCGATGCCGAGGACCTGATCAATCACCTCGTCGGCGGCGCGCTGATGGGCTTCGGCGGCGTGCTCGCGCTAGGCTGCACCATCGGCCAGGGAATATCGGGCCTTTCCACGCTCGCGCTCGGCTCGTTCCTCGCGTTTTTCGCCATCGTCGCCGGCGCGGCGCTCACGATGAAAATCCAGTACTGGCGGCTGATGCGTCAAACGTGAGCGCTCGTGCGTCGCATGAGCGCGCATTTTCATTGACGCTCGCTCGCGCGACATAATAGAATCGCGCTCCTTTCCGGGCCGTTAGCTCAGGTGGTAGAGCAGCGGACTTTTAATCCGTTGGTCGCAGGTTCGACTCCTGCACGGCCTACCAGATTTATTTCATGCGGCACTGTAGCGTAGACCAGCCCCGCATAGTCTCCTCGGATTTCGGCTTCAAGGATGCCGGTGTTCGTGGGAAAGAGGGTTATTCGGTCTCCTAACAAGAATTGGAGCTGACGACGAGCTTGCGCGACGTGGTGGCTCGTTGCTTTTACGAGGTCAGCGACGAGGCGTCGATACCTCTTGCGGGCCTCGGCAGGCTCGGCGAACTTTATGATATCGTCATAAAATGCGGTGGGCTTGGCGGGCGTCCGTCGGGCTGCTGGAGCAGAGCGGGTCCTCATGCCCTCGTGAGCTGGATAACTTGGATGATCGCGATACTGGTTGCATGGCCTCTTGTCGGGCTGGGCGTCGCCTACCTCTTTGGCTGTTTTGTCCGCGGAGCGGAAGCCTTGGGCAACTAAAGCTGACGACCCCGACGGCGTGATATCGGTCGAGCGCAACTGTTCCGTGTGGTTTCCTGACAGCGCGGAGATGCCCGAAAGGCGGCCTTTTTGTTTTGGGTCCGAGGTTTGACACTACCGGATATTCCGCCTAGCCTGCAAAGACGGGCAGATTGCTGGAGTAAATATCATGGCCCGCTACCTTGAAGCTGTTCAGTGCCTCAATCTAATTGCGCCCAAGCGTTTGCCGGAGGCGCTTAAGATCGCTGATGCCCGCGCAGGGCTGCGATCTCTCTCAGAAGGGTGGGATTCTGCCCTTTTGGAAATCGTTTTTTCAGTCCCAGATGAGCAGTTTCGGTGGTTCCGATTGGTGCTGCGCAAAAAGTCGGAAAAGTACGAGCGCAACAATCGTATGTTGCAGTCTCGCCGCAACTAGAATTTGCCACGATCGTAGCGCGCATCGCAAGAAGTGCTGCGCGCGGTCCCGGCGAGCTTCGATGCCTTCTACCCGGCATTCGACGCGCCGGTACACGCCACCCTCAACAGCGGCCTGCTGTACCTGGAAATCTTCTCCGTGCTCGTCAACGCGGTGCTCGCCTGGCTAGTTTGATCGAGGCATGCTTGGCTGGGCCACTCGGCTTACTTGACGGTTTAGCTCCGTAATAAAAGGCGCGAATAATCTGTTGCACAGGTTCCAGACAGCCCGGAACTGAAAACAAGGAGGAGGTTACTATGCGCCACAGAAATTCGTCCCGTTTGGGTTTGGCCGCAGCCGTCGTGGGGGTCTTGGGCGGCTTGTTGGTGTGGCCTGCAGTCGGCAGCGCGCAGCTCACCGTTCCCACCGTTCCCACGCCAGGCACCGTTCTCGGTGCGACGACGGTGCTGGGTGGCACCGGAACGCTCGCCGCGGGGACGAGCGACGCGCTGCAGGCATCGGCTGTGACAGGAGGCATCCCTTCCCTGCTCACGGGGGAGGTCCTCCACGCGGTGGCGATCGGGTATCCGGATCAAATTGACTCCGAAGCCTCGCTCGCTGCCCTCGCTCTGAATGTCGCCGGAACCAGCATCGGTGCCGACTTCGTGATGTCACGGGCCACGGCAGTCGTGGGCAGCGCCGTCGGGACCTCGAATATCGACGGCCTCTCGATCAACGGGGTGCCAATCCTGGTGACCGGAGACGCGAACCAGACCATCGGTATCCCCGGAGGTTCGGTGGTGCTCAACGAGCAGCAATCCTTGCCGGACGGCACCCTGGTGGTGAATGCGCTTCACGCGACTGTCTCCGGCGTTGCGGACGTGGCAGTCGCATCTGCGACGGCCGGCTTCAGCGGCGGAAGCGCGAAAGCGGTCCAGGCTAGCTACTGAAGGCTGAGGCCTTTCTGAGCGATCACCATCATCACAATGCGAACGGAGATAACAATGCGTAG
>VBCJ01000374.1 GCA_005884335.1 Betaproteobacteria bacterium
ATCCGCAACATCGGACTCACGGCGGCGGTCGAGTTC
This sequence comes from Betaproteobacteria bacterium, assembly GCA_005884335.1. Classification (GTDB taxonomy): domain Bacteria; phylum Pseudomonadota; class Gammaproteobacteria; order Burkholderiales; family SG8-39; genus VBDM01. The sequence goes on from VBCJ01000374.1 coordinate 37, forward strand.
GAGCCGGTGAAAGGCAAGCCGGGCCTGCGGGCGCTGAAAGTATTCGAGCGCGCAATGGAAGAAGGGATGCTCTACCGCTTCACCGGCGACATCATCGCCATGGCGCCGCCGTTCATCTCCACGCAGGCGGAGATCGGAAGGATGGTCGAAGTGTTGCGAGGCGCAATCCAGGCGACGCGCTAGGACGTGCCGCCCACGGGAACGAACAGGTCGTTCAATTCAACCGGCGCGGCGATTGCGCAAGCAAGTATACTTGCCACCTCATGCTGCCACAAAATCGAGGGACGAATCGATGCGTCACCTGCTGATCGCCGCCGCGTCATTCGCAATCGCTGTTGCGCCGCTCGCCGCACATAGCCAATCGGCATACCCGACCAAGAGCATACGCTTTGTCGTGCCCGTCACGACCGGCGGACCGAGCGACATCGTGGCGCGCTTGCTCGGCGAAAGACTTTCTGATTCGCTCGGCAAGCCGGTGATCGTGGAAAACCGTCCGGGCGCGTCGAACACCATCGGCGCGGCCATGGTTGCGAAGGCCGAGCCCGACGGCTACACCCTGCTGCAGGCGGCGGCCAACATGGCGACCAATCCGATCCTGTTGACGGACCTGCCGTTCGACACCATCAAGGACTTCGCGCCTGTCTCGCTTACGCACCTCACGCCGTACGTTTTCGTGGTGAGCTCGCAGTCGCCCGTGAAATCGCTGCAGGAACTCATCAAGTACATCAAGGACAATGCTGGCAAGATCACTTACGGCACCACCGGAGACGGCAGCCCGCAGCAATTGGCGACGCTGCTGTTTGCGCAGACGGCCGGCGGGCTCGGGAAAATGACGGAAGTCCCGTACAAGGGCAGTTCCGCCGCGCATCCCGACCTGATCGCGAACCGCATCTCGTTCATGATCGATCCACTCGCCGCCGCGGGGCCGCACATCAAGGCGGGGAACCTGCGCGCGCTGGCGGTCACCACGCCTCAGCGTAACCCATCATTTCCGGACATCCCGACGGCAACCGAAGGCGGGGTACCCGGCTACGATTTCTCGAGTTGGGGCGGCGTGTTCGCGCCCGCCGGCACGCCGCGCGCGATCGTGCAGAAGCTGAACGCCGAAATCGGCGCCGCGCTCGCGAACCCGGACCTGCGCAAACGCTTCACCGACATGGGCCTGGTCGCGAAGCACAGCACGCCCGAAGAGCTCGGCAAATTCCTGCAATCGGAAATGACCCGCTGGCGCGCGGTGCTGGCGAAGAAACCGTAACGAAGCTACGCTTGCGAAACGAGCGGTTCCACGGAGGAAGCAAGGTGATCATCCAGCAACGCCGCCGCAAGTTTCTCAAGCAGTCCGCCGGACTTTCGGCCGCCGCCGCGGCCGGGACCTTCGGTTTCCAGGGTATTGCCGGTGCGCAGGCGGCGCCCATAAAGGTCGGCGTCCTCCATCCCGTGACGGGCTTCGTCGCTTATTCCGGCCAGCTGTGCCGGTTCGGCGCGCAGCTCGCCATCGACGAGATCAACGCCGCCGGAGGCATCAAGTCAATGGGCGGCGCGAAACTCGAAGCGGTCCTGGGCGATGCGCAATCCAAACCCGAGGTCGGCGTGTCGGAAGTGGAAAAAATGAATGAAGCCGGGGTGTCGGCGATCGTCGGCTCGTATGCGAGCGCGATATGCCTGGCGACGACGCAGGCGGCCGCAAAATACGACATTCCCCACCTCGTGGACGTCGGCGTCGCCGATCAGATAGTCGAGCGCGGCCTGAAGAACACTTTCCGCTTCGGCCCCGGATACAAGGTCATCACCGAGGCGGCAATCAACGATCTGCACATCATGAACACGCTTGCCCGCAAGCCGGCGAAGACCGTAATGGTCGTCCACGAGGAGTCGCTGTTCGGCACCGGTACGGCCAACCTTCTCGCGAGCCAGCTCCCGGGAATGGGCTATCAGGTGCTGGAGGTGGCCAAGCACGCCAACCCGACGCGCGACTTCAACAACATCGTTCTGCGCATGAAGGCGCTGAACCCGGACATCGTCATCCCGGCGAACTACTACAACGAATACGTGCTGCTGGTGCGCACCATGAAGCAGCAGAACGTCCGCCCGATGGCGATCTACTCCGTGCTGGGCGGCGCGGCCTCGTCGTTCAAGTTCGTGAAGGAATTTCCGGACGTGGCAAACGGTGTGATCGACTGCAATCACTGGTACAACCCGAAAGACAAGCGGGCGATCGCGCTGCGGCGCAAAGTCGAAAAGCTCGACCAGTTCTACACCTACGAGGTGTACCTCAACTACCAGTCGGTCTACCTGCTCGCCGACGCCATCGAGCGCGCCGGGTCGGCGAAACGCGAGGCGGTCATCGACGCGCTGGCGTCCTCCACCTGGGACAAGCACTTCATGCCCTACGGACCTACGCGTTTCATCAACGGCCAGAATCAGGGCGCACAGGCGCTGGTGCTGCAAGTCCTGAAGGGCGACATTCGGGTCGTGCTCCCCAACACTTACGCCGAATCCGAGCTGGTGTTCCCCTGGAAGGCCTGAAGCTTCTCCACCCCGGTCCGGATCCCTCTTCGGAGCGGGACCGTGCATGTCGGTCATTGCCGTGCTCGAGCTGTCGATTCTCTTTCCATCGCTACTCAACGGT
>VBCJ01000375.1 GCA_005884335.1 Betaproteobacteria bacterium
CGCGCCGCCAAGCTCGAATTGCTGCAGGGCGAATACCGCCTCGAGAAACCTCCTTTCGGCATTGCGTTCTACCGCATCACCCTGCCGATCCGCGGCACTTATCCGCAGATCCGGCAATTCGTCGCCGCCACCCTCAAGAGTATGCCGATCGCCTCGCTCGATGCGCTGCGCTTCGAGCGCAAAAAAGCGGGCGATTCGCAACTCGAAGCCCAGCTGCGCTTGACCGTCTATTTCCGTCCCGCCAACGAAGGCGAAACCCCATGAAAACCTCCCTGAAGACCTTTTATGCGGCGCTCGCCTTGGCGCTCGTCACCGCCTGCGCCGACCCGCTCATCAAGGACACGCGAGCGCTGCTGAACGAAGGCCGCACGGACGAGGCGCTCGCGTCGCTCGAAAAGGCGACGCGGGAAGATCCCCAAAACCACGCCTACCGCTCGGAGTATTTCCGCTTGCGCGAGTTCGCCACCGCACAGTGGCTCGTGCAGGCGGAGTCCCTGCGGACTACCGCGCAGTTCGAAGCGGCCAACGAGCTTTACCGCCGGGTGCTCAAGTACGATGCGGCCAACGCGCGGGCGACGCAGGGTCTCGCGCAGATAGAGATGGACGTGCGCCACCGCGCCCTCCTCGGCGAGGCGGACAAGCTCGTGAAAGCCGAAAAATACCGCGACGCCAGGGACGTTCTCGCTCCGGTGCTCGCGGAGAACCCGGCTCAGCGCGAGGCACGCCAGCTGCAGCGGCTGATCGAGGAGAAGACGACCAAGCCCGCTGTCGCCCTCCTCCAGCTGAGAAGCTCGGTCACCAAGCCCATATCCCTTGAGCTGAAGGATGTGCCCCTGCGCACCGTATTCGACGTGATCGCGCGCGCGGCGAATCTCAACTTCCTGTTCGACAAGGACGTGCGCGCCGACCAGAGGACCACGATCGTCGTGCGTGACGCGCAGGTCGAGGACGTCATCAAGCTGATCCTCGCGACCAACCAGCTCGAGCAGAAGGTTCTCAACGAGACCACGGCGCTCATCTACCCGAACACGCCGCAGAAGCTGCGCGAATACCAGGATCTCGTCGTCAAGAGCTTCTACATCGCCAACGCGGACGTGAGACAGACGGCGAACCTGATCCGCACCATCCTCAAGACGCGCGACATCTTCATCGACGAAAAGCTGAACCTCCTGGTGATGAAGGACACGCCGAACGCCATTCGCCTCGCGGAAAAGCTGATCGCGGCGCAGGACATCGCCGAGCCGGAGGTGATGCTCGAAGTCGAGGTGCTCGAAATCGGCTACAACCGGCTGATGGAGCTGGGCATCCGCTTCCCGGGCTCGGCGGCGGTCAGTCTCGTCGGCGGCGCCACCGCGGCCGGGGCGAGCGGAACACCCGGCGTTCTCACCCTGCCCGAGCTGCGCTCGCGCGACCAGAACCTTGTGCGACTCACCTTCACCGATCCGCTGTTCCTGTTCTCGCTCAGGCAGACCGACAGCCGGACCAACCTGCTCGCCAACCCACGCATCCGCGTGAAGAACAAGGAAAAGGCGAAAATCCACATCGGCGACCGCGTCCCCGTGATCACCACGACTGCCGCGGTGGCAGGGGGCTTCGTTTCCCAGTCGGTGAGCTACCTCGACGTGGGCCTGCAGCTCGAGGTCGAGCCCCTGATCTATCTCGAGGACGACGTCGGCATCAAGGTCGGGCTCGAGGTCAGCAACATCACCAACACCATCCCGCAACCCGGCGGGGGCCTCGTCTACCAGATCGGCACGCGCAAGACCAGCACGGTGTTGCGCCTGCAGGACGGCGAAACCCAGATCCTCGCGGGCCTCATCAACGACCAGGACCAGCGCAACGCCGCCCGCGTTCCGGGCTTGGGCGATTTCCCGGTGCTGGGGCGCTTGTTCTCCTCCACGAGCGACACCATCAGCAAGACCGAGATCGTGCTCCTCATCACCCCGAGGCTGATGCGGACGATCGTGCGGCCCGACGCGCGCACGGCCGAATTCGCCGCGGGAACCGAAGCTTCATCGAGCGGCGGCCCGCTCGGCGCGGCCTCCTCGCCGTCCTCCTTCGCGCCCATCCCGCCGCCCGGGCCGTCCCTGTCGCCCGCTCTCCCCGGGGCGGCCACACCGCCGGGAGGCACGATCGTGCCTTTCGGCGGCGTGCAGCAGCAGCAGTAGCGCGGGCGGGCCTCACCCCATGGCCGGCGGTCGCGCTCGGGCAGTCGCTGCCCAGGGCTTTACCCTGATCGAGCTCGTCATCACCGTGGCGATCGTCGCGCTGCTCGCATCGGTCGCGCTGCCCGTCAGCGAGCTCGCCGTGCAGCGCACCAAGGAGCAGGAGCTGCGCCGCACGCTGCGCCAGATTCGCGACGCGATCGACATGTACAAGCAGGCATCGGACGAGGGCCGAATCCGGAAATCGATCGGAGACTCGGGCTATCCCAAGAAACTCGAGGACCTCGCCGAGGGCGTCGACGACCAGAAGAGCCCGAAGAAGGAAAAGATCTACTTCCTGCGCCGCGTCCCGCGCGATCCCTTCAACGCCGATCCCACGCTTTCCGCCGCGGCCACCTGGGGCAAGCGCAGCTACGCGAGCCCGCCCGACGATCCCAAGGAAGGCGACGATGTGTTCGACGTCTTCTCGCTCGCCCAGGGCAAGGGCATCAACGGCCAGCCCTACCGGGATTGGTAAACCGGTGCAACCCCGTTCCGGATTCACGTTGATCGAGCTGCCGGTGGTAATGGCGATCATCGCCCTCCTGCTCACGCTCGCCATCCCGCGCTATTTCGGCAGCCTCGAAAGGTACCCGGAGTCGCTCGAAGCGCTCGCCTCGGAAAAATACCTGCGCAAGGTGCCCGTCGATCCCCTCACCGAGAGCGCCGCGACCTGGGTGGTGGTCGCACCGGAGGACCCGCAGAAAGGCGGCGTGGTCGACGTGAAAAGCGGCGCGCAGGGCAAGGCTAGCGACGGCAGCGTCTACGCAGAGTGGTGATTGTGAATCCGCGCGAAGCAGGCTTCACCTACCTCACGGTCCTCTTCGCGATCGCTTTCATGGGCCTGGGTCTCGCCCTCACCGGGGAGGTCTGGCACACCGCGCTCACGCGGGACAGGGAAATGCAGCTGCTCTACGCGGGCAACCAGTACCGGCGCGCGATCGAGAGGTACTACGTGAGCGGGCCGAGGCAGTTTCCCGGGACGCTCGAGGACCTGCTGAAAGACCCGCGCAAGCCCGGCACCGAACGCTACCTGAGAAAGCTCTACTTCGACCCGCTGACCGGGAAAAGCGAATGGGGCCTGGTGAAGTCGCCGCAGGGCGGGATCATGGGCGTCTACAGCCTCTCGGAGGATCCTCCGAAAAAGGTCGCCGGTTTCGCCTTCGCGAACCGGGAATTCGAAGGCGCCACCAAATATTCCGACTGGAAATTCGTGTACAACCCGGCGGCCCAACAAGTGCCCATCACACAACAGGTTCCCCCTGGAACCGGCACTCAGCAGATCCCCGTCCCGCAGCAGCTTCCTCCCGGAACCAACCCGGGCACTCAGCAGATCCCCATCCCGCAGCAGCTCCCGGCGCAAGGCACGATGTAGGCGGAGGGCTTTCCCGGTCGCGCTTTCCCGTCAGGGAGTGAAAATCGGATGCAGGCCCAGCGGCACGAATCGTCACCTGAACTCCCGCTCCACGCCCTCGATATTCTGCAATGCCCAATGGACCGCCTGCACCCTGTTTCCCACGTGAAGTTTGCGGAACAGGTTGTAGATGTGCGTCTTCACCGTATGCGGGCTCACGTTGAGCGTGCGGGCAATGTGATTATTGCTGTGGCCGCCGACGAGAAGTTTGAGAGTATCGATCTCCTTCGGCGTCAGGAGACCCGTTTCAGTAGGGAAAAAACGCTTGTGTGCGCTGTTTTGCTCCCAGTGAGCAAACAACATTTTTCTTGGGAGCCAGCACTCGCCCTTGAAAATCGCAAGGATGCCTTTAACAAAGTTTTCCTCCGTAGTCTCACGGCAGAAGATACCCTTGATTCCGGGGCACGCGACGATCTGCTCGAAACTCATGCCCTCATCGGCATTGATAAGCGCGATGTTACGGAGTGACGCGCGCGTGGCAAGGACCTGCAGGCGGACATTGAGGTCTGGTGCCGCGATGCCTTCAACGTCGAGCAGCGCAAGCGTGTCCGCGTCAACGGATGGACCGCTGAGGTCCTCGATTGATCGAACCAGGCAACTGCAGCCGATGCGCTCGGCGATCAGATGGGCCAGAAGCTTGTTCTGAAAATCGTTCCGGCCGATAAGTACGACACCACCCTTCGGCGTGTCCCGGCGCGCCGTTTCGCTCATCCTTCCCTCCCGGGAAAGTCTGAGAACCGATGTCTACTATCGTACCACTATGACGAATGT
>VBCJ01000376.1 GCA_005884335.1 Betaproteobacteria bacterium
CAGCGGCCGCCGCAAGGGCTGGCTCTCGAACCTGCACCTGGGCGCGCTCGATCCCGCCACCGGCGGCTTCGTCATGCTCGGCAAGACCTTCAAGGGCATGACCGACAAGATGCTCGCCTGGCAGACCCAGCGCCTACTCGAGCTGGAAACCTCGCGCGAGGGCCACGTCGTGCACGTGCGGCCCGCGCTCGTCGCCGAGGTCGCGTTCAACGAGATCCAGGCGAGCCCGACTTATCCGGGCGGGTTTGCGCTGCGCTTTGCGCGCGTCAAGCGCTACCGCGAGGACAAGAGCGCAAAGGATGCCGATACGATCGAGTCCGTGCGGGCGTTGTACGAGGGGCAACGGCATCGGAAGGCCGCGGGTCCCGCATGAAGCCGGCTGCTCCCAAGCCTATACGCTGCCGTTCATGTCCTTGACGAGTTCGTAACACGAGCAGGCGGCGCCTTCGAGGCCTCGACGGTCGAGGATCTTGATCTTGCCGCGGCTGTAATCGATCAGTTTTCTTTTTTGCAGTGCGCGCGCGGCCGTGGTGACACCGACCCGCCGCACTCCCAGCATATGCCCCAGAAATGCGTGCGTAAGACGGAATTCGTCCGACCGTACCCGGTCCCGCGTCATCAGCAGCCATCGGGCAAGGCGCGCCTCGACGACGTGGAAGCGGTTGCACGCCGCGGTTTGGGTGATCTGGGCCATCAATGCACGCGTATAGCGGCTGACCTCTTGTTGCAACTGCGGGCTTTTCCGGATTTCTTCGGAAAAACGCGCCGACTTCATCCGCATGGCCGCTCCCGCTCCCTGCACCAGCGCGCGAACGGGCGAAACGTCCGTCCCCAAGGACAGGGGAACGCCGACCATGCCCTCACGGCCGACCATACCGACTTCCAGGGCCAGATGGCCCTCTACCACCGTCAGCAAGGAGACGAGCGAGTCGTTGGGAAAGTAAACATGCCGGATCCGCTCTCCCGGTTCGTACAGGACTTCACCGAAAGTCAACGCGACCGATTCGAGACCCGCGAGCAGGCGCTGATACTGCTTGCGCGGCAGGGCGGCAAGCATGCTGTTTGCGACGGGTGCTCGACTCGCGACTCGCATGGGGAGCTGGTTTGTTCGCCTCAAATGAGGGACAGGCAGACGTCACAAGATTAGCCTGAGCAAGTACGGACCGTATGTGCGCCCGCGCACAGAGAGGTCACGATAGGGCGAGGCGAGCCCTAGGTCGAATGGAGTAGTCCGAAATGCCGCCGCGGATCATCCGGCGTTGCCGACATCCTCGGCGGCCTAGTCCGGCGCATACCCGGATGCGGCATCAGGCCGCGGTCTTGGCGGGCAGCAAGCGATCCGTTTCGCGTTTGACCACTGCGTAACACTCGCAGACCCGCTCTTCCAGCTTTGGCCGGTCGAGCACCTTGATATGACCGCGATTGTACTGAATCAATCCGGCCGTTTGCAGCTTTACGGCCGCCTCCGTGACGCCCTCGCGACGCACTCCCAGCATATTCGCGATCAGTTCCTGCGTCATCTGCAGCTCGTTCGAGGGCAGGCGGTCCAGGCTCAACAGCAGCCAGCGGGAAAGTTGCTGCTCCACCGAATGATGCCGGTTGCAAACGGCGGTCTGCGCCATCTGTGTGATCAGCGCCTGCGTATAGCGCAGCAGCAGATGCTGCAGCGGGCCGCTTTGCTCGAATTCCCTCTTGAGGATTTTCGACGGGAGGCGGTACGCGTGGCCGGCGCTTTGCACCACCGCCCGGCTGGGCGTGGATTCCCCGCCCATGAACAGCGCGACCCCGACCAGGCCTTCATAGCCCACGACCGCGATTTCCGCCGACGCTCCGCTTTTCATGACGTAGAGGAGCGACACGATGCAATCGGTGGGGAAATACACGTAGTCCAATTTGGCGCCGGACTCGTAGACCGCCATGCCGAGCGGCAGCGGCACGCGCTCCAGGTCCGGTTGCAGGCGCTCATAATCCGCCGCGGGCAGCGCGGCAAGAAGATGATTTTGAGCGGGGGTAGGTGTAGCGGATGCGGCGAGATTCTCACTCATGGTCTTCTCCCGTCAAGGCCGTCGCAAAAGCAAGTTCCCCCTTCCCTCCATCGCAGCAGACCTCATCCTACGCTTTATGTCCGTTAGCGTACAGAACATGCTCGACGCGCCCGTCGTTGATCGGTGTCATCGTGCATCGACATCCTCAGGCGGCGGGCCGCGAGTCGGAATCTCGACACTCGGCTCGTCGGGAAAACTGCCGGAGGAGGTGAAAAAACTCTCTCATTATGTGCGCTAGCGCACTGAGCGCTTCGAGGCGATGGAGATAATCGGGTCTGACAGGAGGTTAAGATGAACGGCACTCGCTTCCTATCTCGTTTCACCGGCTTCATACGCGGCAAGCGCGGCAATCCATCGCCTGTTTTGCTGGGCCTCGCCGGTTTCGACGGCAAGCTGAAATTTCTCAACCCGGCGTGGGAGAAAATCC
>VBCJ01000377.1 GCA_005884335.1 Betaproteobacteria bacterium
ACCGCGCCAGCGTGTTGCGTGCGGGGTTCCAGTACCACGTGGCGAAGCCCGTCAGCATGCAGGAGTTGCTCGGGGTCGTGGCGATCCTGGCGTTGAAGGAGTAAGAGCTTCCAGTTAACAGGCTGCTGACAAAGCGACTGCCGAACGCATCTTCCGCGTCAACAAGTGGGTGTTTACCTCGTGCTCGCTTGCCGCTTCATGTTCATCCCGCCGCCGGTTGCCGAGCTTCCGGATCTTCCCGTCATACGGGTTGCACCTGCGGCGTCAACGCTCGCGCAAGTCGTTTGAGATTCAGCACCCAGCCGATCAAGAGCGCCTCCTGTTGCACTCTTCGATGGCCCCGGCGTCGAAAGCGTCGGAGCCCGTGCCAGTCCTTGCCTTCGCCGAACAACTCTTCGATCAGTTTCCGGCACCGCTGCGAGAGCTGATAGCCGGCGCCGCGGACTCGCATCCGTACCCGGGCATGAGCGGCGGCGCTGCCGCGGTCCTCGACCGCGATATGCGGCTCGATGTCGCGCGCGAGCATCGCGGTGAGGAAGTCTTCATGAAAGAAGCCCTTGTCTGCGCCGAGGGTCGTGGGCGTGAAGCCCAACCGGCGTTTCGCTCGGTCCAGCAGCGCCAGACACCCGCGCTTCTCGGACGTCGGCCCCTGAAAAATCTCGACGCCGAGGCCGAGCAGGAACCGGTGGCGATTCTCCATCACGGCGTTGACCGTATACCCGGGATACGCGCCCGTACCCGAGCTGCCCTTAGCCACAAAGCGGCAGTCCGGATCCGTCGCCGAGCGATGCGTCGTATTGCTCCGTTTCTCACCGCGGAAGTTCACCGCGCGATTGCCCGGATCTTGCCGATCGCCATCGTCCGTCTCATCCTGCGCGCGCAGCCGGCGCTTGTACTCCTCAGGGTCGAGCGCGACTTCGAGCGGCACGAAACTCTTGTCGCTGGCGTTGGCGCGGACCAACGTACCGTCCGCGCTGACATGGCGACTGACCAGGCCGGCCGCCATGGCGCGCTTGACCGTCTCGTCGAACAACTTCTCCAACAGCCCGGCCTGGTCGAAGCGGCGGCGCCGGTTCTGGCTGAACGTCGAGGCGTCCCACGCAGCCTGGTCGAGATTGAGGCCGACGAACCAGCGCAGCGCCATGTTGCATTGCAGCTCCATCACCAGTTTTCGTTCGCTCGTCACGCCGAGGAGATAGCCGCCGACGAGCGCCAGGAACAGTTGCTCCGGTGGGATCGACGGGCGGCCGATCGGAGAGTACAAGTCACGGCACGCCCGTCGGACGGCCGCGTCGTCGATCAGCGGGCGGATCGCGCGCAGCGGATGCTCCGCGGGGACGAAGTTCTCCAGCGACCGGTGGTAGAACAACGTGCGCTGCGGATTTGCGCGTCCCATCATCGGCGCGCTCCTCCCACGTCGCACCATATGCGACGCCGGGCGTGCGCGAGTCAGAAAAACGTCAACCGTTCGACTTTGTCAGCAGCCTGCTAGTCCAGCCAGTCTTCCTCGCGGAGCTTCCTCGGCAGGTAGGTCTTGGTCAGGTAGCGGAAGTCCTTGTTGGCCAGCGCGTCCAGCTCGTACTTGAGACCGGACGCCAGCATCCGCTTGATCTCTTCCTGCCAGGGCTTCTTCTCGAACCAGCGGTACCTGAGCAGCTCCTTGGCGCGGCCGATGTCCTTGTCGTTGAGCTTGATGCCGACGTTGCGCGGCAGGCCGTAGGTGTCGGCATCCGAGCTGGAGAGTCCGATGAACTTGGCCTTGGGAATGGCCATGCGCTCGCTCTCGAACGCGAGGTTGATCGATCCCTGCTTGACGACCGAGTAGATGTAGTACCCCCACGGGTCGTTGTCGACGAGGACGTAGACGGGGATCTCGTATTCCTCGTGCAGCCGGCGCGCCAGACGACGGACGCCGCGGGGCGGCTGGCCATTCCCGGTCAGCAGCACGCAGTTGTAGCGGCGCCAGAACTTGTCTTCCGACAGCCGGTTCCACTGGGTGCCCTTCTCGACGAGCAGGACGAAGTCCGCCGTGCATCTGCGGATCTGAATGAATTCGGGCTCGACGATGGAGGGCACCGAGTAACCGCCCTTGCCCAGCCGCGCGCAGTCCACCCGGTCGCCGTCGTCGCCGAACACGACGGGCCCCACGATGCTGCCCGCGTTCTCGGCGCGTACGTGGAGCTCTTCGCGCAGCGCGGCCAGGGAGACCTCGAGATCCTCGATCAGCGGATCGGATTCGTTCTGGCCGTCGAAGGTGTTTTCGCTCGAGCCCTTCATCGTGTGCTTGGTGCGGTAGTAGATCTCGCGCAGGGAGGTGGTGAGGTCGGCGCGCTGCAGCTCGGACAGGGCATCGGCGACCAGCACCGTCTGCATGAACTTCTTGGCCATGCCCACGTTGAAGAACGTGCGCGCCTGCTTCCGCTTGCCCATCTCGATGATGCCGCGCTTGGCGTTGAAGTTGATGTTGGCGAGACTGCGCACGGGGATCGCGAGCGCCGGGTCTTTGCTGCGCTCGGCGGCCGTGATCACGACGTCGGCCACGCCGACGAGCTTCTTTTCGACCACGCCGAGCTTCTTCGCCTTTGCTTGCGCCATAGGTCCTTATCTCTTCTTGCGCTTGGCGGCCTTGGTCTTGCTCTT
>VBCJ01000021.1 GCA_005884335.1 Betaproteobacteria bacterium
CCCCTTGCTCTCCAGGCGCTCGCGCAGGGCGGGGAAGCGCCCGAGCACGGTTTCCATCTGCCAGCGTGAGCCCTTGCGCCGGGCGATAGCGAGGTTCTCGCGGGCGCTCAAGTAGGAAAAGATGCCGCGCGTTTCCGGGACGAGGGCAATGCCCATCTGCGAGATCCTGTGGGGGGCCAGCCCGGCGATGCTGCGGCCCCTGTACCGGATCTCGCCCGCTCGCGGCGGGGTGAGGCCGGTGATGGACCGCAAGGCGGTCGTTTTTCCCGCACCGTTGCGGCCGAGGAGCGCGACGACCTCGCCTTCGGCCAGGCTGAGGGACAAGCCGTGAAGAATATGGCCGAGACCGTAGAAGGTATCGATGCTCTTTATTTCGAGGATCATGCCGCGACGCCGCCCAGATAGGCGCGGCGCACCTCGGGGTTCTTCTGGATCTCGGCGGGCGTCCCTTCCGCGATCAGGCTGCCGAAGTGCATGACCGAGATGCGGTCGGAGACGCTCATGATGATGTCCATCTTGTGCTCGATCAGCACGATCGTGTAGCGCCCTTTCAGCGCGCGGACCAGCGCCACGAGCTTACGAGTCTCCTCGGGCGAGAGGCCCGCCGCCGGCTCGTCGAGCAGCAGCACGCGCGGCGCCGCGGCCAGCGCGATCGCGAGCTCGAGCTGGCGCTGCTCGCCGTGCGAGATCTCGCGCACGGGTTTGCCCGCCTTGTCCGCGAGCCCGACGTCCGCGAGCGCCGCGAGCGCCCTTGCCTTGACCTCGGGGTAACGGTCGGCGCGCCGCCACAGGAGCCCCTCCCACGACGGGCCGCAGGCGAAGGCCGCGACCCAAGCGTTGTCGAGGAGCGAGAAGGCCGGGAAGACGTTGGTGCGCTGGAACGAGCGCGCGAGGCCGAGATGGGCGACGCGGTGCGCCGGCGTGCCGGTGATGTCGCGCCCGTCGAAGAGGATGCGGCCGGCGCTCGGGAGATAAGTCCCCGTGAGAAGATTAAAGAGCGTGGTCTTCCCCGCGCCGTTCGGGCCGATGATCGAGTGCAGCGTGCCGGCCTCGATGCCGAGGCTCACGTCGTCGACGGCGGCCAGGGCGCCGAACGCCTTGCTCAGGTTTTTGGTTTCGAGGATCGCCATGACCAAAACCGGGACCAGGCTTCGACGACGCCGCCGCGCAAGAAGAGCACCACGATCACGAACGCCACGCCGAGCAGGAGCGGCCAGCGCGCCCACAGCGTGCTCACCGACTCCGAGAGCCAGATGAAGACGAACGAGCCGATGATCGGCCCGTAGAGCGAGCCCGATCCGCCGATCAGCGTGGCGAAGACGACGTTGCCCGAGGTGACGAAGCCGATCGCCTCCAGCGGCACGATGCCGAAGAGCATGGCGTAGAGCACGCCGGCCGCGCCGGAGAAGGCGCCGCCGATGACGAAAGCGGCGAGCTTGAAGCGCGCCACGTCGTAGCCCACGGCCTCGGCGCGCACTTCGTTCTCGCGGATCGCCTGCAGGATTTTGCCCAGGGGCGACTCGACGATGCGCCTCATGATCCAGAGCGAGACGATGAACAGCGCGGACACGAAGACGTAATAGGCGAAGGGATCGTTGAAGTCGATGCCGAGGAACGCGGGCCGCGGGATCCCGGGCATCCCGTCCTCGCCTCCGGTGACGCTGGTCCACTGGTAGGCGACGAAGTAGAAGAGCTGGTTCAGCGCGAAGGTCAGCATGATGAAGTACAGGCCCGAGCGCTGCACGCAGAGATAGCCGACGAGCGCCGCGGAGGCCGCGCCCACGAAGACGCCGGTGCCGAGCGCGAGGAAGACGCTGATGCCGTAGTGCTTGAGGAGCCAGCCCGCCACGTAGGCCGCGGAGCCGAAGAAGGTCGCCTGGCCGAAGGAAAGGAGCCCGGTGTAGCCGAGCAGCAGGTTCAGCCCCAGCCCGAAGATCGCGAAGATCCAGATCTCCGAGGCGATGGCCGGGCGCAGGACGAGCGGGAGCACGAGGACCGCCGCCAGCAGCAGGATATTTTCTTTTTTCACCTGATGCCGAACAAGCCCTGGGGTCGCACGAGGAGAACGGCAGCCATGACGGCGTAGATCACGACCGTGGAGGCCTCGGTCCAGTAGGCCGCGACGACCGCCTGCGCCACGCCGATCAGGAGGCCCGCTGCGATCGCGCCCAGAAGATTTCCGAGGCCGCCGAGCGCGACCACGACGAACGCGATGCCCAGCATGTCCACGCCCATGCCGGGCGACAGGCCGCGGATCGGCGCCGTCAGCGCGCCCGCGATGCCGGCGAGGTAAGCCCCCAGCGCGAAGGCGGCCGTGAACAGCCGGTGGACGTCGATGCCGAGGAGCGACACCATCTCCTTGTTCTCGATGCCCGCGCGCATGATCGCTCCGTAGCGCGTCTTTTCGAGGAAGAGCCAGGTGAGGAAGACCAGCAGCCCCGCCGCCGCCATCACGAACAGGCGGTACTTCGGATAGAAGGTGAAACCGAGGTCCACGCCGCCGCGCAGGCTCTCAGGCGGGAGGTGGCTGATGCCGACCGGCCCCCACACGAGGATGATGCCCTCGGCGAGGATGAGCGAGAGCCCGAAGGTGAAAAGCAGCTGGTAGTCGTGCCCGGCCACGTAGAGGCGCCGGATGCCGGCGTATTCGATGACGAGGGTTCGGGATGTTGAGAATCCCGGTGATGAGCGACAGGCCGAGCCCCATCAGGGCATACAGCATGCCCGTGGCGATCCCGTTGAGGATCTGGCCGGCGAGCAGGCTCAAAGCGGAAGGCTCAGAAGCTTCCGATGTCCTTGCAGGCGGCGTATTCCTTCGGGAGCGGCGTGTTTCCGGTGGCGACCACGTCGCCGAAGTCGAGCTCGTGCTTCATCGCGCCTTTCGCCTTGCAGCGCAGGAGGAAGTAGGGGCGCAGGGTCTGGTGCGTGGCGCCGTCGACCCGCATCGGGCCGACGATGTCGTTCATCTCGAGGCCCTCGAGCGCCTTGACCACCGCCTGTACGTCGTCGGATCTTGCCTTGTCGAAGCTCGCGAGCAGCATGTGCGTCATCGAGTAGGCCGCCGAGGGCGCGTAGCCGGGCGGCAGCTTGAACTTCGCCTGGTATTCCCTGACGAAGGCCTTCGCCGCCGGCGTGTCGACGGTGTAGTAGAAGTTCGTGCCGACCCACAGGTTGTCGCGGATCTCGGGGGCGAGCTGCACCAGCTCCTCGACTCCGGAGGACCAGGTCATGATGAGCGGAATCTTCGGCGTCAGGCCGAAGTTGAAGATCTCGCGCGCGCCGGCGACGGCGTCGCCGCCGAAGTTGATCATCGCCACCACGTCGGGCTTGTTGTTCGCGGCCTTCTGCACGTAGTTGGAGAACTCGCGCTCGCCCAGCGGGTGCCGGTCGGCGCCGACGAACTCGATGCCGTGGGTCTTGCCGACTTCCTTGACGTACTTCTCCACCGACCAGCCGAAGGCGTAGTCGGCGACCAGCAGGTGCCAGCGCTTCGCGTTGGGATTCGCCTTCATGAAATTGTCGACCACGGTCTTCGCCGAGATGCACGACCTTCTTGCGCTTGGCGACCTCAGACACGGCGAGCGCGACGCCCGAGGACCAGGGGCCGATGACGAACTTTGCGCCCTCGGCGTCGACCGCTTCTTCCGTGCGGCGGGTCGACGTGCCGGCCTGGGTGCCGCCGTCGCGCGTGATGTACCTGATCGGCCGGCCGAGGACCTTCATGCCGCGCTCCTCGAGCGCCATCCTCATGCCGCGGTCGTTGAGCGGCCCGACGTCGGCAAAGGCGCCGGTCTGATCCCACAGCCCGAGGATCACGATCTCCTTCGACTGCGCGCGCAGGATCGCGGGAAAGCCCAGACCCGTGCCGGCGGCCGCCAGCGCTCCGATTTTCAGGATGTCTCTTCGCTTGAGATCGCCCATTCCTCACCCCCCTCGTAAGCGGTACTCGTTAGACTACTATGGTGAAAGCCGTGAAAGCAACGTTCGTCTGCGCCTACGTCGGGATTCTCGATTCCCGCTTACGTGAATTTCGTCTCTATGGTCGCGCCGGCTTTGATCGTCTTCGTGACGGGAGTCTTCTCGGCGATATCGGCCAACGCCGCCTTTTGGCGGTCGTCCAGCGGCCCGGTGAGCGAGATGACCCGCGTGATGCGGTCGCGGCCGCCTTCGGCGTCTTTGTGCAGCTCGAGGTCGACGTGAATCGAACCAAGCTCCCATCCCTTGCGCGCGGCAACCATGCGCAGCGTGATCGCGGTGCATGCGGCCAAGCTCGCGAGCAGGAGTTCGTAGGGGGCCGGTCCCGTGTCCGTGCCGCCGCGCAAACTGGGTTCGTCCGCCGTGAGCTCGTGACGGCCGGCGCGAATGACGCAGGCGTATCCGGTTTCGGAGTCGAGGAGAGCGTGAGCGATGCGAGGCATATAGGCCCCAGTATAAATTGAATCGGTGCTGTTTCACGAAGGTCCGGTTGCTTCCCGCGCGTTCCCTGATACGATGAGACGACCGCGCCCGACGTAAGGAGAAAAAATTGAATTTTCCGCCGCGTTGCTTTCTCTTGGCTTTACTGTCCGCACCGTGCTTTCACGCGGCATCCGCCGCCGCGCAGGGCTTCCCCGCCAAACCGGTGCGCGTGATCGTGCCGTTCGCACCCGGAGGCGCGACCGACGTGGTGTTTCGCCTGCTGGCTCCGAAGTTGTCGGAGAACCTGGGGCAGCAAGCGCTCGTCGAGAACCGCCCCGGCGGCGGCTCGACTATCGGCATGGACATCGTCGCCAAGTCCGCGCCGGACGGCTATACGCTCGGTGTCGCCAATCTTTCTTTCGCGGTCAATCCGAGCCTGCTGCCGAAGCTGCCCTACGATACCGAGCGCGACTTCGCGCCGGTAAGCCTGGTCACGATCGTGCCCCTGGGGATTTCGGTGCACCCGTCGGTGCCGGCGAGGTCGGTGAAAGAGCTGATCGCGCTCGCGAAAGCGAAGCCGGGCAGCCTGCATTACGCTTCCTCCGGGAACGGCAGCGCGACCCATATGGCGACCGAGCTGTTCAAAACACTGACCGGGACCGACATCGTGCATGTTCCCTACAGCGGCGGCGGCCCCGCGGTCCTCGCGGTGATCGGCGGGCAAGTCCCGATCTATACCGGCAGCATTCCCTCCCAGGTGCAACACATAAAATCCGGCAGGCTGGTGGCCCTCGCCGTGACGAGCTCGAAGCCCGATCCCGCGCTTCCCGGAATACCGACCGTTGCCGAGGCCGGCGTACCGGGCTACGAAGCCGTCGAATGGCAAGGCGTCGTCGTGCCTTCGGGCACGCCCGGCCCGGTCATCGACCGGCTCAACCGGGCGATCGTCGAGTCTGTAAAGGCACCCGAGTTCAACGAGCGCCTCGCGGGTGTGGGCGCGCACGCGGTGGGGAGCACGCCCGGGGAGTTTGCCGATTACGTGAAGAAGGAGCTGGCGACGTGGTCGAGAGTGATCAAGGCGACGGGCATCAAGGTTGACTAGCCAGGATCATCGTGTCATCCGGCGCCTGGATCGAGCAATTCCCGGGAAACCTCACCTGGTCGAACGCGGCTCTCGTCACCAAGGGGATGGCGCCTTACGGGGCGGTCGCGCTCGGAGAGATCGACGAAGTCTGCGAGAGGCTGAAAGCCCGCCAGGGCGAAGCCGACGCCTGGCAGGAAGAGTGGTGCGCGATGGCGAGACGGCTAGAGCGCGCAGCCGACGCCGCCGCCTCAGAGGGACGCCAGCTCACGGCGGGCAACACCTACCTGCGCGCCGGCATGTATTACTTCACCGGGGAGCGCTTCGTCGTCCCGGGCGAGAAGAAGCGCGAAATCGGCCGCAAGGCACTTCAATGCCAGCACGCCGGGCTGGAGCGGCGCTACCCGAACATCGAGCGCGTGGAAGTGCCGTACGAAAATACGACGCTGCCCGCGCTGTTCATGAAAGCCCCGGGACCATCCGGACCCGCGCCGACGGTGGTCGTATTCGACGGCATGGACAACTGCAAGGAGATGAGCGTCCTGTTCGCGGGGCTCGAGTTCGCCCGACGCGGATTTCATACTCTCGCCATCGACGGGCCCGGGCAAGGCGAGTCGCTGCGTCTTCGCGGGCTCTATGCCCGTCACGACTACGAGGTGCCCGGCACGGCGGCCTACGAATACGTCGCCCGGCGGCGGGAGGTCGATCCGCGGAAGGTGGTGATCATGGGCTACAGCTTCGGCGGATATTACGCTTCCCGCATCGCCGCATTCGAGAGGCGCTATTGCGCGGGCGTGGCGATGAGCGCGCTGCACTGGGACCTTGCGGGATGGCAACGCGAGGTCAAGCGCAGGCACGAGACCGACCCGAAAACGACTCCGCAATCGACCTTTCACTTCCGCTGGATCATGGGGGCCGAGGACGTCGACGCCGGGATCGAGCGGGCCGAACGCTTCTCGCTCGCGGGAGTCGCGCAGAAGATCAGCTGCCCGTTTCTCATCGTGCACGCCGAGGACGACAAGGTCGTGCCCGTTGCCTCCGCCCACAAGCTCTTTGATGCGGTCGGCGCCAGTCGCAAGAGCCTGAAGATTCTCACCGCCGAGGACGGCAGCACCTATCATGCGCAGGCCGACAACCGGCAAGTCGGAATCGATTGCATCGCCGACTGGATAGTCGCGAACCTGTAGCGGTAGAATCGCTCGCTGAGCGAGAGATCATTCGAAGGAGAGCGGCCATGGATGTGTCCAGCCCGGTCATCAGGAAGATCGCGACGGAGAGCGAGGCGCCGCCGCGCGCTGCGCCGAAACGCAAAGCCTGGAAGGGCGCGGAGATCCTGGTCGAATACCTGATCAAGGAGAAAGTCCCTTACCTGTTCGGCGTGTGCGGGCACGGCAATATCGGGTTTCTCGACGCCGCGGCCGATGCCGCCTCCCGCATCAAGACGATCTCGGTGCATCACGAGCAGGCGGCGGGCTACATGGCCGATGCCTACTACAAGGTCCGCCATGAGCCGGTGGCGACCTACACCTCGTGCGGACCGGGATCGTGCAATCTTCCGGTCGCGCTCGCGGGGGCCATGATGGATTCGTCCGCGTTTCTCGCGATCACCGGCAACGTGCCCACCACCCAGTTCAACCGCATGCCGTTCCAGGAAACCGGCCGCTATTTCCAGGGCGATTTCCCGTCGGTCATCCGCCCGCTGGTGAAGAAGAGCTTTCAGCCGACGCGCGTGGAAATGCTGCCGCTCGCGATCAAGCAGGCATTCGGCCTCCTGCGCAGCGGCCGCCCCGGACCGGTGAACATCGACGTGCCGCTCAATGTTTTCCAGGAAACGGCCGAAGTCGAGATCCCCGATCCCGATCCGCGCGTGAACCAACGCTTCCCCGGCGAATTGCGGGCGATAGACCGGGCGCTCGAGCTGCTGCTCGCCGCGCGTCGCCCGGTGGTTCTGGTCGGACAGGGCGGCCTGATCGGCGAAGTCACGGACGCGCTGCTCGAGTTCCTCGAGCTCGTGCGCATACCCGTGGTGACCAGCCCCAACGGCAAGGGCACCGTAGCCGAGACCCACGAGCTCGCGTTCGGCGCAATCGGCAGAAACGGGCCCTATGCCGCCAACGAAGCCGCGCGCAACGCCGATGTCCTGCTCGCGCTCGGCTGCAGCTTCGACGACCGCACCACGAGCGCGTGGATCAGCGGCTATACGCTGACCATACCGCCCACGAAGCTGATCCAGATCGACAACGATCCGGCGGAGATCGGACGCAATTACCCCGTCCACCTCGGCATCGTGGGCGACATCCGCGCGAGTCTCGAGGTGATGACCCGGCGCGCGCAGGAAAAGCTCAAGTCGGTGACCAAGACTTTCGAAGATTGGACGGCGCAGTTGCGCGAGTGCCAGGCGGCGTGGGACAAATACCAGGCCCCGTTTGCCGAGAGCGACCAGTCTCCGCTTCGTCCCGAGCGCCTGATGCGAGGCCTGTCCCGCGTGATCCCGGAAAACGCGATCTTCGCGACCGACGTAGGCGTGCATCACAACTGGGTGGTGCAGCTGTGGAAGGCGCGGAGGCCGCGTCATCTGCTGCAATCTTGGGGCTTCGCTTCCATGGGCTTCGCAACCTGCGGCATTCTCGGCGCAAAGCTCGCCCAGCCCGAGAGCCCGGCGGTGGCGGTCGTCGGCGACGGCTCGTTCCTGATGACGCCGCACATTCTCGCTACCGCCGTGGAGTACGACATTCCCGCCGTGTGGGTGGTGTGGAACAACCACGGCTACTGTTCGATACGCGACATGCAGCTCGGCATGTTCGGCAGGGAGCTGGCGACGAGCTTCAGAAAGGACAAGACCGGCGAGCTCTACAGCCCGGACTTCACGATGCTCGCGCGTTCGTTCGGAGTCGAGTCCGCCCGCGTCGCGCGCGCCGGCGATCTCGAAGGCGTGCTCGAAACCGCGATCAAGGCCAACCGGCCCTATCTGGTCGAAGTTCCCGTCGATCGCGAAATCCGGCCGGTGGGCACCGGCACCTGGTCCCTGCCGCCTCTGCCGCACGCGGAGCCGAACTTCAGGAAATTGGCGGCGCTCGACGGGAAGAAGAGCTGAAGGGCGCTCACTCGGCTTTCGCGCCCGAATCCTTGACCACTTTCGCCCATTTCGTGATTTCCTGCCGGACGTACCGGGCGAATTGATCCGGAGCCTTCACCGAGGGCTCGGCTCCCAGCGCGGCGAGGCGCTCTTTGACGTCGGGCGCCGTAACTGCGCTGCCGATCTCGGAATTGAGCTTCACTACGATGTCTGCGGGCAGTCCCGCAGGACCGAACACGCCGTACCAGGACGTCACCTCGAATCCCGGTAATCCCGCTTCGCTGACGGTCGGCACTTCTGGCAGCAGCGGGGAGCGCGCAGCGCCCGTCACCGCGATCGCTCTCAGCTTGCCTGATTGAACGTGCGGCACCGCCACCGGCAGGCCCATGGACGCGAGCTGCACCTGCCCGGCGAGCAGGTCGCCGACGAGCTGCCCCGATCCCTTGTAGGGAACGTGCACCATGCGGACTCCGGCCATCGCCTGGAACAGCTCGAGCGAGAGATGATTCGGCGAGCCGATGCCGGCCGACCCGAAACTGAGCTGTCCGGGCCGGACTCGCGCCAGCGCGATCAGCTTCTTCACGGAATTCGCTGGCAGCGATGGATGCAGGACGATCGCGCTGGGAAATGATGCGACTTCAGCAATGGCCGCGAGGTCTCTGGCCAGGTCGTACGGCAGCTTCGAATAAAGGCTTGCGGAGATCGCGTGGGGAACGCCTCCCAGCAGCAGGGTATATCCGTCCGGCGCGGATTTCGCGACCTGCTCCGCGCCGATGTGTCCGCCCGCGCCGGCGCGATTCTCGATGATCACCGGCTGCCGCGATCGCTCGGTGAGCTTTTGCCCGACGATGCGCGCGAGCGTGTCGGTCGACCCGCCCGGCGAGAACGGCACCACCATTCGAACCGGCCTGCTCGGGTAATCCTGAGCCGGGCTCGCACCGGCGGCTAGAGGCGCGATCAGCAGCAACGCGACTCTCAAGATGGCGTTCATGGCGGCAACATCACGCGTACGCCGTCTTCGCCACGCGCCCGGTCGCCTCGACGAACCAGCGCTCGCTCGCAAAGGGCTTGCCCGAGAGGCGGGCGTTCATCCAGTCCGCGGCCAAAACCGAAGGCGTCGGCCCGAGGTTGGTCGACGGAACGTTGCCGACCGAGTGGCGCGAGTCCTGGTACACCACGAGCTGCCTTGGGCACTGCAGGGTCTTGAACAGGCGCTCGGTGTGCTCGAGCGGGGAGAGCTCGTCGGCTTCGCCCGCGATGCACAGATACGGCACGCGGATTTTCTCGGCGTGCTCCTCCCAGGTGAGGGTCCTGCTGAATTCGTCGAAGCGCTCCTCGTCGGTGAATCCCGACATGTACATGAAGCGCTTCTTGAAGGTCGGCGACGCCTCCTCGAAGATCGTGTGGCAGCCCGGCTCCAGGCACGTGGCCGAGACGGCGAGCGCGCGGTAGCGCGGCTCGTTGGCGGCGGCGATCGTGCCGAAGAGGGAACCGAAGCTCGAGCCGGCGACGCCGATCCGTCCGGAATCGATCTCGGATCGCGTCGCGAGCCAGTCCATCACCGCGCGGCCGGCCGCCATCCAGGCCGGCACGCTCACGCGAAAGCCGAGCACCGCGCTCTCGTACTGGCCCGGGCCTTCGAGCGCGAGCACCGCGATCCCGCGCGTGAGGAAGCGGTCGCCGTACATGGCCACGTTCGCTTCCTTGAATCCGTCCATGCCCGGAATCGTCCACACCGCCGGGATGCGGCCGCCCTGATAACCGTGCGGAAGATGGAACCAGCCCGGCAGGGCCTTGCCCTGGAACGGAATCCATGCCGCCTCGACGCGATGATCAGCGAGCTTGGCGTACTTCGTGTAGCACTCGCGCTTGCGATTGTTGAGCGAGACATTCTTCTCGTTGTTCTCGTCGAACGGCCACTGCGAGGCGGCGTAGTGCACGGCCGCCATGAAATAGTTCGCTCGCGCGGTGACGAGCTCTCCTGCCTCCTCCGCGGCTTGCGCTTTTGCCTCGCGGCGGCGGGCGGTCGATTCGAAGGCGGGCGAGATATCGGCGAATTTCTGCACGCGCTGGCGGATCGCAGCGAAATCCGCGTTCGCCTCCGGGCCGCAGGGCGCGTTGTAGTTGACCGAGCGCGGTTGGTCCCAGTCCACTCCGACCGCCCGGATGGTGTTGTCGAGGAGCCAGCGTTGCTCGGTCCAGCGGCGCGTGTGCACTTCGCCGCTTTTGCCCGGGGCCTGAGCTCCGCGCGATCGTCCTTTCGCGCCGGCCGCTTTGGTTTCTGCCGCAAGCGCCCCGGTCGCCGCGGTCGCGGCCGTGGCGACAAGCGTAGCCGATTGCAGGAACTGGCGGCGATCGACATTGCGCTGCGTCATGGTGTCCTCCTTGTTTGCACAGGTATTGTCAATTCAAGGGTCGGGTGATTTACTAGGTGCATGAATCCCAACCCCATACGCTATACCCGCACCGCGATGACGCTGCACTGGCTGATCGCCTTCGCGGTGCTCGCGCAGATCGCGTTCGGCTGGTACCTTGAGATTATCCCGCTCGGCGCCCCCCCGCGCGCCGCCGTCATCAATTTCCACAAGTCCACCGGCCTCGTGATCGGAGCGCTGATCCTGTTTCGCGTGGCGTGGCGCCTGACGCACACGCCGCCTCCGCTGCCCGAGTCGATGCCGGCCTGGGAGCGCAGCGCGGCGCGCGTGAACCATGTTCTCCTGTACGCCTGCATGCTGATCATGCCGATCGCGGGCTATACCGCCTCGAACTTCAGCAAGTACGGGGTCAAGCTCTTCAACGCCGTGCTTCTTCCGCCGTGGGGCGTGGACGACCGCGACATCTACGCTTTTTTCAACGGCCTGCACGTCGGGACCTCCTACGTCTTCGTGAGCTTGATCGCCCTCCACGTCTTGGCCGCCGCGAAGCACCTGATCTTCCCGCGCCACGGGGTACTGCGCCGCATGCTGCCCTCGTGAAGAGCTCGTTCAGCTTTTCTCGCCCGCGACCACGTAAACCCACAGGGCCTCGACGTCCTCCGGCTTCAGCAGATCGCCCCAGGGCGGCATCTGATTCTTGCCGCGCATCACCGAATTGATGAAGCGCTCGCGCTCGCCGCGCGGGAATTTCCTCAGATCGGATGCGCCCTGCGGGTCGAGCATGCGCGCGCCATGGCATGGAGAGCAGTTGCGCGCATAGATTTCCGCGCCGGTCTTCAGCTGCTCCGGCGTGAAAGTCCGCGCTTGCAGGCCTTGGGCCGCGGCCGGGGCGCAGGTGAGAACGGCGGCGACGAGCGACGCTATTGCGATACTGGAGTGCACGGCTTCAGTTCGGCATCAAGGCAAAAGTCCAGACCGAGCCCCCCGGCGGCACCTTGTCCTTCAACTGCTCGCGCGCGATGTTCCAGTACAGCCCGCCGATCCCGGAGAGCACGGTCACGTACTGCCGGCCCTTTTGCGTAAAGGTCACCGGCATGGCGTTGATGCCGGAGCCGGTCTGGAACTGCCACAGCTGCTTGCCGGTGTCGGCGTCGAGCGCGATGAATTCGCCCGTCTCCTTCCCGGTGAACAGCAACCCGCCGCCGGTCGCGAGCATCGCCGACCAGATCTGGAAATCCGCGAGCGGGACGCGCCACTTCTTCTCCGCGGTGAGCGGATCGATGGCCTCGATGTGGCCGACCGGCTCGCCGGCCGCGCGCGGCAGGGGCAGGTTCTCGATGTACATGTAGCGCTGGCCGACGACGTGCGGCTTGATCTCGAGGTGCCTGTACAAGCGGCCCTCGTGCAGCGTGTTGGCGTAGAGGAGGCCGGTCTGCGGATTGAACGCGGCGTGCTCCCAGTTCTTCGCGCCGCGCGTCGAGGGCCAGTGCTCGGTGGCCTTGGCCTCGCGAATGCTCTTCGCAATCTCGGTCTCGACCGGGCGCCCGCTCTTCATGTCGACATGGCTCGCCCAGTTCACCTTTCCGTACGCTTTCGCGGAGATCAGCGCTCCGTTGGTGCGGTCGAGCACATAGAGAAAGCCGTTGCGGTTGAGCTGCATCGCCACTTTGCGCGGCCGGCCCTGCACGTTGAGGTCGGCGAGGATCAGCTCCCAGCACGCGTCGTAGTCATAGGCGTCGTTCGGAGTGAACTGGTAGTACCAGGCGACCTCGCCGGTCCTGGGCCGCATCGCCAGCACCGAAGAGGTATACAGGTTGTCGCCCGGCCGGCTCTGCGAGGCCCACGGCGCCGGGTTGCCGATGCCCCAGTACATGAGATCGAGCTCGGGGTCGTAGGACCCGGTGATCCAGGCCGAGCCGCCTCCGGTCTCCCAGGCATTGTTGTCCTGCGGCCAGGTCTCGTTGCCCTTCTCGCCGCGCGCGGGGATGGTGTAATGGCGCCACAACTGCTTGCCGGTCTCCGGGTCCCAGCCGTCGATGAAACCGCGCACCCCGAACTCGGCGCCCGAAATTCCGGTGATCAGCACGCCGTTCGCGACCAGGGGTGCGCCGGTGAGCGAGAAACCGTCCTTCCACTCTGCGGCTTTCGACTTCCAGATCTCCTTCCCGGTTTTAGCCTCGTAAGCAACCACATGGGCGTCGAGCGTGGTGCGGTAGACCTTGCCGTTGTAGATCGCCGCGCCCTTGTTGGATACGCCGCAGCAGACCACGCGCGGCGTCTCGGGCGGCCACTCGAGCGCCTGCTTCCAGATCTGCTTGCCGGAGACGGCGTCGATCGCGACCGTCGCCTTGGCGTTGGTGACGACCATCACGCCGTCGTAGACGATCGGCTGCGCCTGCTCGCCCCAGTTGTTGTCGAGGCTCAGGTTCCACACCGGCACCAGCCGCCTGACGGTGTTCTTGTCGATCTGTCTGAGCGGGCTGTAGCGCTGCAGGTGGTAGCCCATGCCGTGAGTGAGAATATT
>VBCJ01000022.1 GCA_005884335.1 Betaproteobacteria bacterium
TACGATGCGGTCAGGGATTTCGAACACGTCGGGAGTTTCGCCGTCACGCCGAACGTGCTCGTCGTCCACCCTGATGTTCCCGCAAGAAACGTGAAGGAGCTGATCGAGTACGCACGGGCGAACCGGGCGACCATCAACATGTCCTCGGCGGGCGTGGGCTCGCAGAGCCATCTCTCCGGAGTGCTGCTCATGTCGATGGCCGATTTCGAATCGCTCGTCGTTCCGCACAAGGGCGGCGGGCCCTCGGTGAATTCCGTGGTCGCGGGCCAGACGCACTGGACTTTCACGCCGGCTCCCGCGGTGATGTCCTTCGTCAGGAACGGGCGGGTGCGCGCGCTCGGGCACAGCCTGCCGCGGCGCTCGGCGATGCTCGGCGATATTCCGCCCGTCGCCGAGTCCGTTGCCGGCTACGACTTCAGCGGCTGGGCGGGCCTGGTCGCGCCCAAAGGCACGCCGCGCGCGATCATCGACAGGCTGCACGCGGCGCTGGAAAAGACGCTCGCGCTCTCCGAGGTGCGCGAGGGGCTCACAAAACAAGGCGCCGAGGAATTCTCGGGATCGCCCGAGGATTTCCGCCGCTTCCTCGCGCAGGACCAGGCGAACACCGTCAGGGTCATCAAGGCGGCCCAGCTGCAAGCCGATTAGAGCGGGCCGGCGGGATACGCTCAGCGCCGCGCAACGCCCATCAGCTTGTCGGGCAGCCAGGTTGCGATCTCGGGAAAGACGCACAGGATCACGATCGCGAGGAACATGCAGATCACGTAGGGAATCGTCCCCCACATGATGCGCGTGACCGGCACGTCGGGCGCGATCGAGCTGACGATGTAGATGTTCAGGCCGACCGGCGGGTGGATCAGGCCGATCTCCATGTTGATGGTCAGAATCACGCCGAACCACACCGGGTCGAACCCCGCCGCCGTGATGATGGGATAGAGGATGGGCGCGGTCATCAGGATGATCGCCGCCGGAGGAATGAAGAAACCGCACACCAGCAGGAACAGATTGATCATCCCCATCAGCACCCAGCGGTTGAAGTGCGCATCCGCGATCGCCTGCGCGAGCGTCTGGGTGAGATAGAGCGAAGTGAGCATGTAGCCGAAGAGCACCGCCGCCGCGATGATCATCAGGATCATCACCGACTCGCGCGTCGTGTCGCGCAGGATCGCCCACCAGTCTTTCGCGCTCCACATCCGGTAGATGATCACGGCCATCACGACGCACAGCGCCGCGCCCACGCCGGCGGCTTCCGAGGGCGTCGCAATGCCCCCGTAGAGCACGTACATGACGCCGACGATGATCGCGAGAAACGGCGCGATCTTCGGGATCGACTGGAATTTTTCCTTCCAGCTGTAGCGGAAATCGACCGCGTGCGACCGGAACCCGCGCTTCCAGATGATGAACAGCGTCCACAGCATGAAAAGGCCGGTCAGCATGATGCCGGGCATCACCCCGGCGAGGAACAACCGCCCGATCGAAGTCTCGGTCGCGATGCCGTAGAGGATGAAGGTGATCGACGGCGGGATCAGGATGCCGAGCGTGCCGCCCGCGCAGATCGACCCGGTCGCGACGTCGTCCGGGTAGCCGCGCCGGCGCATCTCGGGAATCCCCATCTTGCCGATCGCGGCGCAGCACGCGGGCGACGACCCCGTGAGCGCTGCGAGCAGCGCGCACGCCCCGAGGTTGGAGATCGCCAAGCCTCCCGGCAGGCGGTAGAGCCAGCGGTCGAGCGCCTCGTAGAGGTCCTTGCCCGCGGGCGAGGAGCCGATCGCCGCGCCCATCATCACGAACATCGGGATCGACACGAGCGTGAAGTCGTTCAGGCCCGCGTAGAAGGTTTCGGCGACTACGTGCAGCGCGCCGAATCCCTGGAAGATCATGATGAAGACGACAGCGATCGCGCCCAGGCCGAACGCGACCGGAGTGCCCGAAAGGAGCATCGCGAGCGTCACGACGAGCACCATGAGCCCCTGGGTGGTGGGGCTCACGCTTCACGCTCCTTCGTGATTCCAAAGGGCGGCTCGCGCCCGGTGACGAGATTCCAGATATCGGCGACGTATTGCAGGGACAGGAGACCCAGGCCGATCGGCATCGAGGAATACGGGATCCACAGGCGCGCGCGCCACATGGTGTCGGAGACCCAGCGGTTGTCCCAGGCCTCCCTCCAGAAATTGAAAGTGAGCACCGCGAGCACCACGCAGAAGGCAAGCGAGACCGAGGCGGCAAACAGCGCGAGCCAAAAGCGCGCGCGCGGGCCGAGGTAGTGGGGCAGCACGTCGACGTTGACGTGGCCGCGCGTCATCAGCACGAACGGACTGCCGACGAAAGTCGCAGCGATCAGGCAATAGGTGGTGAGGTCGGTCTGCCAGATGGTGTTCTGGTTGAGCACATAGCGCACGAACACCATGTGGCAGACGACGAGCACGCCGAGAGCAATCAACGCGGCGGCAACGATGCCGCACAGCTGCGAGGTCCGCTTGATGGCTCTGACAAAGCTGTCCATCGGATTGGCCCGCATCGGGTGTCGGGACACACGCCGAGGGGGGGCGCGCGCGGCCCCTCGAGCGGCAGGCCTTGCGCTATTTGACGCCCAGCGCCGCGTCGATCAGTTTCTGTCCGTCCGGAACTTCCTTGGCGAACTCCGCGTACGAGCTTTCCCGGGCGACCTTGACCCACTGGTCGTATTCGGCGGGCGTCAGCGTGACCACCTCGACCTTGTTCGCCTTGAATACCTTGACCATCTCGTCATCCAGGCCCTTGGCCTCTTTCGCGAAGTAAGCCTGAGATTTTTTGCCGGCCGCGATCAGCGCGCCCTGCTGCTTTCTGTCGAGCCGGTCGAAGCTCTTCTTCGACATGAGCACCGGCTCGTACATGAACCACAGCGCGTTTTCTCCCGGCGCGGTGAGGCATTTCACCTGCTCGTAGATGCGGAAGGAAACGAAGCTCCCGGAGCTCGTGTCGGTCGCATCGGCGACCCCGGTCTGCAACGCGTTGTAGACCTCGTTCGACGGCACCGAGACGATCGAGGCGCCCGCCGCCTGCCACATCGCGGCAAAAGTCGGGCCGGCAGAGCGGATCTTGAGCCCCTTGATGTCGGCGGGGGTGCGGATGCAGGCTTTTTTCGAGGCGACCGCTCCCGCGAGCCAGGCGTCGGCGAGCACGATCACGCCCGCCTGTTCGATCTTCGCCTTGATGTCCTTCATGAACTGCGAATCGTTGACCCGCGCCGCGCGCTGATGATTGCGCACCAGCGCCGGCATCAGCGTCGCGCCGAAGGCGCGTACCTTGCCGCTCGCGTAGTCGAGCGGGAAGGACGAGATGTCCAGCTGCCCGTTCACCAGCGCGTTCCACTGCTCGTTCGGCTTGAACAGGGACGCGCCCGGGTACACCTGCACTTCGAGGTCGACCCCCGCCGCCTTGGCGTCGCGCGCGATGATCTGCACCATCTCGTCGCGCACGTCCCCTTTGCCACCGGGAAACTGGTGCGACGCGCGCAACACTGCCGGCGCCGCCAAGGCCGAGCCGGCGATCAAAGCGCCCGCGAGCGCCAGGGCAATGCCACACCGCCTGAAATTCTTCATGGATGCCTCCTCCAGCCGATCACTCGCCCATCGGCGAGCGGATTTCCGCGGTGACTCTCAGTTCGCTTTTCACGCCCGTAACCCCGTGAACCGAAGTCACGACGCGGGTGGCGTTTTTCCACTCCTCGCGAGTATCGACTATGCCGCGCAGGCGCACCCTGCCGCCCTCCGAGTCGACGCCGAAACTCAGACCGCGCGTGGACGGATCGGCGCGCAGGGCCGCCTTGATGCTCGCCTGCAGCGCGAGATCGGAAAGCGTGCGGTGGGACTGCTCGGTTTCACCGAAGTCGGGTTTCCTGGACAGCTGGATGATTTCCTCGGCGCACTGCTCCACGCTCAGGCGCTCGGTGTTGAGCGACAGGTCGTAGCCTTCAGGATCCTGCCAGTCGATGCCGAAGTGGCGCTTGGCGATCGCCCCCTGGGCCTCGTCGCTGTTGCGAATCTCGGCGGCAACCGCGTCGCGGTCGTTCGTGTCGAGCCGCTCCATCATGCGTTTCACGCGCAGCTCGAAAGGCGCGCAAATGCGCACGCAGATCGCGTGCTTCACCGGCCGCAGCAGGTGGGCGGCGCCCCAGCCGCGCATCACCGCGCCTTTGCTCGCGACCTGGAGCATCTCGTCGGCGGTGTAGATGGAAAGGCTGGTCTTGTCGGCGGTGAGCCGCTCGAACAGGTTGGCCTTTCCGCCCAGCAGCCGGATGACATGGCTCTTTCTCAGGCGCATCTTGTCGGCGAGGTTGTTGATCATCTCGTGATAGACCACCGGCACCCTGAGCTCGGATTCGAGGATGCGGGCGACATCCATCCCGAGGGACCCCATTTCGCGCGTCATTGCGACCAACGGCATAAAACCTCCCTTGCCTCCCATTTTCGAGCCTGACAGTTTAGACGGTGAACCCGGGGAACCGCAATTGATCTAGGTCAGTTCGCGGATTGCCCGCAAACGCCCTGATTCCGTGCAGTTTATGGCACACTATGCCCGCTCGAAAAACGGAACGAGGGCACGAAGGATCTGCTGTTCGGCATAAAAGCGGATTCTTCGGGCTCACGCCCTCAGAATGACATCCTAGCCCCGCACGCGCGGGGCTTTTTCATTTCTTCCCGCCCTCGAGAAGCAGGCCGATCAGCGACACCAGTTCTTTTTCCTTCTTGGCGAAAAAGTGATCGGTCGCGAACACCATGGCCTGGCTCGAGCCGCGCATGCGCTTGAGCACCGCGGCGCGCTTCTGCGCCCCTTGCAGCACGGCGTCGAAGTCGTTTTCCGCGTAGACGTCGAAGACCGGAAACTTGATGCGCTTGATCGGCGCGAAATCCCCGCTCGAGATGGAAAGCGAGATCCACCCCGCGAGCGGAACCTGCGGGTGCGCCCCGACGTAGTGGTTCGCCATGCGCGAGCCCATGCTGTGCGAGAGCAGCACGACCTTCTCGTAGCGCTTGCGTTTCAGGTAGGTCATCGCCGCGGCAAAGCGCGCGTCGGCTTCCCAGAAGAGCACCGGATAGCGCGCCGCGGGCGCGTCCGCGGCGAGGATAGGCATCTGGATCGAAAGCGTGGTGTAGCCCGCGTCGGCGAGCCGCGTACGCAGCTCGCCGATCAGGCCGTAGTCGGGATGCACGCCCAGGCCGTGCGCGAGGATGATCGCGCCCTTCGCGTTCTTCGCCTCGGTGTAGATGCCGAGGAATTTCTCCGTCCGCGGCGCCTCGAGCCACACCGGCTCGCCCGAGACGAGCTGCGGGACGATCTCGTCGGCCCAGCGCTTCTCGCGCGCGTAATCGGAGGGCTGCTGCTGCGCGGCCGTGAAAAGCGGCACGCACATCGCGGCGGCGCAGATCGTTTTCCACAGAAAGGATCGCATTCCGTGCTCCTCTCGTTCCTGACGCAATTGTAGCGTTCCGGGAAGCCGGTACGGCCCTTTCGGATAAAATACCGCGTCTCCAACCACCTGAAAGCTCATGGCGGGACCGCTTTCGCACATCCGCGTCCTCGATCTTTCGCGCGTGCTCGCCGGCCCCTGGGCGGGGCAGAACCTCGCCGATCTCGGCGCCGAGGTCATCAAGGTCGAGCGTCCGGGCTCGGGCGACGACTCGCGCGCTTTCGGTCCGCCCTGGGTGAAGGACAGGGACGGGCGCGACACCCAGGACTCGGCGTATTACACCTCGGCCAACCGCGGCAAGAAATCGATCACGGTCGACATCTCGAAGCCCGAAGGCCAGAAGCTCGTGCGCGAGCTCGCCCGGATTTCCGACGTGCTCATCGAGAACTACAAGTTCGGCGATCTCGCGCGCTACCGCCTCGCCTACGACGACCTCGCGAAAATCAACCCGCGCCTCGTCTACTGCTCGGTCACGGGCTTCGGCCAGACCGGGCCGTATCGCGAGCGCCCCGGCTACGACTTCATGATCCAGGGCATGGGCGGAATGATGAGCGTCACCGGCGAGCCCGACGACGCCCCGGGCGGCGGGCCGCAGCGCGCCGGCGTCCCCGTCGCCGACATCATCACCGGCATGTACGCCTCGATCGCGATCTGCGCCGCGCTCGCGCACCGCGCGCAAAGCGGAGCCGGGCAGCATCTCGATCTCGCGCTCCTCGACTCGCAGATCGCGCTTCTCGCCTACCAGAACACGAATTATTTTTCCACCGGCGAGGCGCCCAAGCGGATCGGCAACCTGCACCCGAACATCGCGCCGTATCAGCCGTTCCGCACCCAGGACGGGAGCGTCATCCTCGCCTGCGGCAACGACAACCTCTACCGCAAATTCTGCGAGGCCGCCGGCCGCCCCTCGCTCGCCGCAGACGAGCGCTTCGCATCGAACGGCAAGCGCGTCGAGAACCGCGCCGAGCTGACGCGCCTGTTGCAGGCAATTTTCCTGAAAAGGACCACGCGCGAATGGGTCGAGCTGCTGGACGCCGCGGGCGTCGCGAACGGGCCGATCAACGACGTCGCGCAGGTGTTCGAGGAGCCGCAGGTGAAAGCGCGCGGCGTGAAAATCGAGCTCGAGCATGCGCTCGCCGGGAAGCTCCCGCTGGTGGCGAGCCCGATGCGCTTTTCGGGGACGCCGCTCGAGCACAGGCTCGCGCCCCCGGTGCTGGGGCAGCACACCGAGGAGATCCTGCGCGAGGTGCTGCGCTTGAGCGATGGCGAGATCGCCAGGCTGCGCGCCGATGGCGTAATCTAGGGCGCGCGAAACGGGGGAGCCATGGCCGCACCGGGCAACAGGCGTTCTGCAGTCATCACGGCCGCCGTCATGATCGCGGGCTCGCTCGCCTGGGTCGCGGGGATCTCGCTGGCGGGGCTCGAGGCCTCGCGCGGCTTTTTCGGCGCAGGCCCGTTGATTGCGGACGCCAACCTGATTCTCGAGATCTTTCTGGTCGCGGGGATCACCTACGGGTTTCTGCTCGCTCGGCGCGGCAACATCGACGCGCACCAGATCAACCAGACGACCTGGGTGATCCTCAACATCGGCCTGATCGCGCTCGTCATGGCGGGTTCAATGGAAGACGTAAAGATCGGAAAGGCCGCGGCCCTCGCCGACTGGCGCATCCGCGTGACCTGGCTGCACGCGGCGCTCGGAACGCTCACCGCGCTCGCGGGACTGTGGATCGTGCTGCAGATGAACAACGTCCTGCCGCGCAGCCTGCACGTAGTCGCGTGGAAAAACCTGATGCGCGCGGCCTTCGCCGGCTACTGGCTGACCGCGCTGCTCGGCTTCGCCACCTACTACTTCTGGTACATCGCATGAGACGATTCGCCGCGATCCTTCTCGCCTCGCTCGCCGCCTTGTGGCCGGCGCTGCCCGCCGCGCAGCACGGCGCAAAGCCGGAAATCAACTCGCCTTTCCTCGGCAACCCCGACGTCGCGCGCTGGAAGAAGGGTTTCGAGAACGAGGACCGCGAAGTCTACCGGAAGCGCAACGAGATACTCGCCGCGACCGGCGTGAAGCCGGGGATGGCGGTCGCCGACGTCGGCGCCGGGACCGGGCTCTTCACCCTGCTCTTCGCCCGGGCGGTAAGCCCCAGCGGGCGCGTCTACGCGGTGGACATCTCGCGGGCCTTCATCGAGCACATCGGCGAGCGCGCCAAGGCGGAAGGGCTGGACAACGTCACCACCATCCTCACGAAGGGCACCGAGACCGAGCTGCCCGAGGCCTCGGTCGACCTCGTCTACGCCTGCGACACTTACCACCATTTCGAGCATCCGGGCGAGACCCTGCAATCGATCCGCAGGGCGCTCCGCCCGGGCGGCCGCATGGTGGTGATCGATTTCGAAAAAATTCCGGGCCAGACGCACCAACAGCGCATCGATCACACCCGGGCGGACAAGCAGACCGCGATCAGGGAGATCGAAGCGGCCGGATTCCGCTTCGTCGAGGAGAAGAAGCTGATGCGCGAGAACTACTTCGTCGTGTTCCAGCGGCCCTGACCGGCATCAGAGGAAGGTGACCAGCATCCGCGTCGCCATCACGTAGAAGAGCACCGCGAAAATCCGCTTGAGCCACACCGTGGGCAGGCGGTGCGCCGCTGCCGCGCCGAGCGGCGCCACCAGCATGCTCGCCACCACGATCCCGCCCAGCGCCGGCAGGAACACGAAGCCGACCGAGTAGGGCGGCAGCCCCGTTTCGCGCAGGCCGGTGGCGATGAATCCGATCGTGCCCGAGAGCGCGATCGGAAAGCCGATCACCGCCGCCGTGCCGATCGCCTGGAGCATCGGGACGTTGCACCAGAGCATGAAGGGAACGGTCATGAACGCGCCGCCGATCGCCGCGAACGCGGAGAGCGCGCTCACCAGGAAACCGAAGACGAACATTCCCGCGAAGCCGGGCGGCGCTCGCGAAGGCCTGGGATTGCGGTCGAGCAGGAGATGGGTCGCGGCGACGTAGATGACCGCGGTGAAGAGCGCAGCGAAAAGCACCGGGGGAATGAAGCTCGCGATCCACGAGCCTACGAGGCCGCCCGCCAGAATGCCCGGCGTGACGTTCCTCGCGATGTCCCAGCGGATCGCGCCGCGCGCCGCGTGCGCGCGCACGCTCGCCACCGAGGTGAAGAGGATGGTCGCCATCGCGGTGCCCACGGCCAGATGCAGGATATGGGCCTTCGGCAGGCCCTGCGCCTCGAAGAACCAGACCAGGAGCGGCACCATGATCGCCCCGCCGCCGATGCCCAGCATCCCGGCGAAGAAGCCGACGACCGCTCCGACGGCGGCATAGCCGAGCCACCACTCCACCGATCAGACCTTCGCCGCGAGCCAGGCGCGCACCCGTGTCTTCTCCGCCGCGGTCATATGCAGGCCGCACTTGGTGCGCCGCCACAGCACGTCCTCGGCCTCGCGCGCCCATTCGTTCCTCACCAGGTATTCGAGCTCGCGCTCGTAGAGGCCGCCGCCGAA
>VBCJ01000023.1 GCA_005884335.1 Betaproteobacteria bacterium
GTAAGCCTTACAGCTCAGCGTGGCTCATTACCGCAAACCTCTCGCCGCTGCCGTCGCGCTCAACACGGCTATCTTCGTTCCAGAGGCCATAGCCGGCTTCGAGGCCGGAAGCCTGAGCCTCATCATGGACAGTGTTCACAACTTTTCCGACGAGTTGGCGCTCGTGTTTCTGTACCTGGCGTTTGTTCTGCCGCAGGGTCTATCGCGAAACCTCGTGCGCTCCGCGAACCTCTTTAGCTCCGTCGGTCTGATTGCGGTTAGCGGTTTGCTGATCTGGCAGGCTGTTGACCGACTTCTTCATCCTGCTCCAGTCCTGGGACTTGTTCCAATCGTAATGGGCCTTGCGGCCGCAGGCGCCAACTGGGGCATAGTGTGTTTGCTCCGTCGCCCGGGCCGTGACAACGCAGCGATACGCCTCGCCTACCTCCACAACGTCGGCGATATTTTTGTATCGCTTGCGCCGGTAGTGGCCGGCCTTCTTGTCACGGTCATGGGTCGCTACTATTTCGACCCCTTGGTGGCCCTGCTCGTCGCGTTCTGGTTTGTTGTTTCTACGCTTCGGGCAGTTATCGGCGCAGGCGAGGAGTTGATATGGCCCGAAAAGATCGCCTGCGGGCACTCGCACGAAGAGAGGCCGGCGACATCTTCTGCCGGATAGTTTTCCAAGTAGCGCTAGACCTAATCCCCGACATCAAACGTTGCGCTGTATCGGGCAAAGTGATACAAGGAAACGCGTATTTGCATCGCGGATTCTCCGGGAGGCGGGTAGTTCCTCGTGTTCTTTTCATTATTCGGGAGGAAGAAGACCGAAAGTAAAAACAAGGCGCCGGTCGCCCGGCAACCGGTAAAACCTTCGCCCGCGACACCCGTCGCAAGTCCGCAAACAGGCGAGGACTCGCTCGATTTCAGCGCCTACGTTCCTCCGCGTCCATCGGAGCCGCCCCGGGTTTCGCAGGCTCCTGCACCCGCGGTGCAATCAGCTCCGCAAGAGGCCGAGGCAACTCCGGCGGTGCCCGCAGTGTCCCCGGCTGCGAACGATGTCGCCCCGATCATCGGGGAGACGGCGACCCTGTTCGCGAACGGACAGGCCGAGGAGGCGTTGTCTGCGCTTTCACGGTCGGTGCGTGAGGCGGAACTCGGGAATTCGGCGCAGCAGGCCTGGCTGATGCTTTTCGACCTGTACCAGCATCTGGGCATGAGGGTGGAGTTCGAGGCGCTCGCTCTGGAATTCGTAGTGAAATTCGAGCGCTCCGCCCCCGCGTGGATCGAGTCCGACGAGCGTCACGACCCCGCGCTCGCCACAGGGGGTATCGGCTATTTTGCGCTGAGCGGCATGCTGACCGGCGCGAGCGCCCCCGAGCTGGAAAAACTGCGGAACACGCCCGGCCAAACCGTGCGCATCGAGTGCGGCAGACTGCTGGGCCTCGACGGGCCAGGCTGCAGACTTCTCCGCGAGGCTCTCTTGTCCGTCCACGATGCGGGAAAGGAAGTGATGCTTTCCGGAGAATCCCGGCTCCTCGCGTTTCTCGAGAGGTTCTGCCAGGCGGGAAAGATCGAAACCGACGCTGCGGCTTGGGCGCTGTTGTTCGACGTATACAGAACGCTGGATCTCAAGGACAGGTTCGAGGAGGCGGCGGTCAACTATGCCGTCACCTTCGAGGTTTCTCCGCCTTCCTGGGAGTCTCAACCGGGAGCGCAGGCCAAGGGTTCCGCGGTCCTCCAGCCGGTTGAGGCCGCGGACCAGGCCTTGATTCTCTCCGGGGAGCTGAGCGGGGCGGGTGAAACCCTCGCCAAAGAGTTGCAAGACTGGGCCGGTGCGAACAAGATGCTGATCATCGACATGTCGCAAGCGACGCGCGTTGACCTTGTCACAGCCGGCCTCATGCTGAACGTGCTCTCGAAGCTCCAAGAGACCGGCACCACGATTCAGATTCGCGGCGCGAACGAGCTCATCCGTGCCTTGTTCGGGGTCACGGGCTTGAGCAGGGTCGCCCGCGTTATTCCGCGCAAATAGCTTGATCGACGGCACCCCGCCCCCATCTTCCCTGAACTCGGACATGGAACAATTCCACGGAACCACCATCATGTCGGCCCGTCGCGACGGCAAGGTCGCGCTCGGCGGCGACGGCCAGGTCACTCTCGGCAATGTCGTGGTGAAGGCGAGCGCGCGCAAGGTGCGGCGCCTGTATAACGACCGGATCCTCGCCGGCTTCGCCGGGGGAACGGCCGATGCGTTTACGCTGTTCGAGCGTTTCGAGGCGAAGCTCGACAAGCACCAGGGAAATCTGCTTCGCTCGGCCGTGGAGCTCGCCAAGGACTGGCGCACCGACCGGATGCTGCGGCGCTTGGAGGCGATGCTCGCGGTGGCCGACCGCGAATCCTCGCTGATCATCACCGGCATGGGCGACGTGATCGAGCCGGAGCTGGGATTGATCGCTATCGGCTCGGGAGGGCCTTACGCGCAGTCGGCTGCGCGGGCGCTCCTTGAAAATACTCAGCTCGACGCGGAGACTGTCGTTCGCAAGGCTCTTTCGATCGCCGCCGACCTGTGCATCTACACCAATCAGCAAGTCGTCGTCGAAACGCTGGACTAGAACGGCAGCTGTCCGGGGCCTCGTAGAATCCCCGACTTCCTCGCTCCCGGTCTCCCGCCCCCATGTCTTCCATGACTCCCCAGGAAATCGTCCACGAGCTGGACAAGCACATCGTCGGCCAGACTCGCGCAAAGCGCGCCGTGGCGATCGCCCTCAGAAACCGCTGGCGGCGCCAGCAGGTGGCCGAGCCCCTGCGGCAGGAGATCACGCCCAAGAACATCCTCATGATCGGACCTACGGGCGTCGGAAAGACCGAGATCGCGCGGCGCCTCGCGCGGCTCGCGGATGCGCCTTTCATCAAGGTCGAAGCGACGAAGTTCACCGAGGTCGGCTATGTCGGCCGCGACGTCGATACGATCGTCCGCGACCTCGTCGAAATCTCGATCAAGGACACTCGCGAAGCGGCGACGAAGAAAGTGCGACGCAGAGCCGAGGATTCGGCCGAGGAGCGGGTGCTCGACGTCCTGCTACCTCCGGCCCGCCGGACGGGCCCCTTCGGCGCGGACGGTGCCGAGCAACCGGCGAACGCAGCTGGCGAGGAAGAGCCCGCGACGCGGCAGAAGTTTCGCAAGAAACTGCGCGAGGGCGAGCTCGACGACAGAGAGGTCGAAATCGAAGTGTCGGCGCAGCAGGCGCACATGGAGATATTCGCCCCGCCAGGGATGGAGGAGCTGACACAGCAGATCCAGGGCATGTTTCAGAATCTGGGCGGCGGCAGGAGAAAACTGCGCCGGATGAAGATCCGCGAGGCGATGAGGATGCTCACCGACGAAGAGGCGGCGCGCCTGGTGAACGACGAGGACTTGCGCGCCAAGGCCCTCGCCAACGTCGAGCAGAACGGCATCGTGTTTCTGGACGAAATCGACAAGATCACGAGCCGCAGCGAAACGATCGGCGCCGATGTTTCGCGCCAGGGCGTGCAGCGGGACCTGCTCCCCCTCGTGGAGGGCACCACCGTTTCCACCAAGTACGGAATGGTGAAAACCGACCATATACTCTTCATCGCGAGCGGCGCGTTTCATCTTTCCAAACCTTCGGACCTGATTCCGGAGCTGCAGGGGCGCTTCCCCATTCGCGTCGAGCTGGATTCGCTTTCGGTGGAGGATTTCGAGAGAATCCTCACGGCGACCGACGCCTGCCTCACCCGCCAGTACCAGGCGCTGCTCGCCACGGAGGAGGTCGAAGTCTCTTTCATACCGGACGGGATCCGGCGTCTCGCCGAGATCGCCTGGTCGGTGAATGAAAAGACCGAGAACATCGGCGCGCGGCGCCTGTATACGGTGATGGAGAAGCTGCTGGAGGAGATTTCGTTCGATGCGGGCAAACGCGGCAGGGAGAGCTTCAGGATCGACGCCGCTTTCGTCGATGCGAAACTCAAGGAGCTTGCGCAGAGCGAGGACCTCGCGCGCTACGTGTTGTGATGGCTTGAAGATGCGGACGATGACGAGAGCGCTCCTCGGTGCGTTACTGCTTGCCGCCGCTGGGATCGCGCACGCACAGGTCGAGGCTAGAGCCGCGTGGGTGCGCGGGACGGTGCCCGGCCAGACGACGGCCGGGGCCTACATGGAGCTCACGAGCGATCGGCGCGCGCGCCTCCTCGGTGCGGAAAGCCCGGCCGCCGGCAGCGCCGAGATCCACGAGATGACGATGGAAGGCAATGTGATGCGCATGCGCGCAGTGCCGAGGCTGGAACTTCCTCCCGGCAAGACCGTCGAGCTGAGGCCGGGCGGCCACCACATGATGCTGGTGGACCTGAAACGACAGTTGAAAAAGGGAGACCTCGTCCCCATCCGGCTCAAAGTCGAGCTGAGCGACAAAACGATCAGGACGATTCAGGTCCTGGCCGAAGTCAGGGAACTGGCCGCGACCAGCCGTCCCTAGGGGCTCAGGCAGTCCGTCTAGCGGCTCCGATGGGTTTCGGTCGACTCCTCGAGACAGCGGGGGCAGTAGCAGCCTGAACCGGGGATCGGAGCGGACAGGGCGGGGAATCCTTCACACCAGCAAGGCTCGCGACCCGCGCGAGCTCCACATTCGAACGCGTCCCCACAGCGCGCGCACCGGCCGATTTGCGGCGCCTCCGCCGGGCGGGAGCCCGGCCCAAGGGTTTTTTGATTCATCCGGGCCAATCTAGCCGCTTCGCGCAAGGCTCGCAAGCGCGCTTGAAATGGCCGGCACGGTCCCCATATTGAGGACACGTCGGGCTCTTGCCCGGACTGAACAGAAGGAGAGAACCATGGCAAACATTACTCGTTACGACCCGTTTGGCGACCTGGTCGACGACATTTTCAGAGGTTTTGTTGTCGGGCCGGTCGGGTTTGAAGCGGCCGCTCCGGTGCGTCTCATGAAGGTCGATGTGGCCGAGCAGAACGGCGAATACAAGGTGGTGGCCGAGCTGCCGGGAGTCAAGAAGGAAGACATCAAGGTCAACATCGACGGTGACGAAGTGTCGATCACTGCCGAGTCACGCGCCGAGCGCGAAGAAAAAGACGGCGAACGCGTGCTGCACAGCGAGCGCTACTTCGGCACGGTATCGCGCGCTTTCCGGCTGGGCCAGGAAATTGACGAGGCCCGCGCCAGCGCCAAGTACTCGGACGGCGTGCTCGAACTGACGCTGCCCAAGAAGGCGACGGCGGCCGCGAAGCAGCTCACGATCCAGTAATACGCAGGAGCCATCAATAGGCAGAGGCGGCCAACCGGCCGCCTTTTTTTTCTTTTTTTCCGCGCTCAAAGGTACAATCGGCGCTCAAGATGCGCATGCCGATGAGCAACGCCGCCCTGACTCCGGCCCACAAGGCCCATGTCCTCGCCGAGGCGCTGCCCTACATCAAGCGCTTCCACGGCAAGACCATCGTCGTCAAGTACGGCGGCAACGCAATGACCGAGGAGCTGCTCAAGCGCAGCTTCGCCCACGACGTGGTGCTGCTGAAGCTTGTCGGCATGAACCCGGTGATCGTGCACGGCGGCGGACCGCAGATCGACGAGCAGCTGGCGCGGATGGGCAAGAAGGGCGAATTCGTCCAGGGCATGCGGGTGACCGACGCCGAGACGATGGATGTGGTCGAGATGGTGCTGGGCGGCCAGGTCAACAAGGAAGTGGTGACGCTCATCAACCAGGCGGGCGGCAAGGCGGTCGGGCTCACGGGTCAGGACGGGGCTTTCGTTCACGCGAAAAAGATGCTGCTCTCCGACAAGAACAACGGCGGCGCAAAGATCGACATCGGCCAGGTCGGCGAAATCGCATCGATCGACCCGAAAGTGATCTGGGCGCTCGAGGAAGGGGGATTCATCCCGGTCGTCGCGCCCATCGGCGTTGGCGCGGACGGGCAGTCTTACAACATCAATGCCGACCTCGTTGCCGGGAAACTCGCAGAAGTACTGAAGGCCGAAAAGCTCGTCGTGCTGACCAATACTCCGGGCGTGCTCGACAAGAACAGCAAGCTGCTCACGGGTCTGACTCCGAAAAAAATCGACGCGCTGGTGGCCGAGGGAACGCTCTCAGGCGGCATGCTGCCCAAGATCAGCTCGGCGCTGGATGCAGCGAGAAACGGCGTCAAGAGCGTGCACATCATCGACGGCCGCGTCGAGCATGCCTTGCTGCTGGAAATTCTCACCGATGAAGGCGTGGGGACGCTGATCCGCTCGAAGTAAGGGTGACGCCGATACCTCGGAAAGTCGCCTCGGAAGCCGGTAGCAAGCACTCACCCGGAGTCATACAATAGGCACCCCGCCGACTGTCTGGGAGGATGCCATGCCCGCTGCCAAACCCGGCGCTCGCCGCCTGCAGATCCTGCAAGTGCTGGCACGGATGCTCGAGAACCCGAAGGGGGAGAAAGTGACCACCGCGGCTCTGGCCAAGGAGCTGGACGTGTCCGAAGCCGCGCTGTACCGGCACTTCGCGAGCAAAGCCCAGATGTTCGAGGGCCTGATCGAATTCATCGAGCAGACGCTGTTCGGCCTCGTGAACAAGATCACCGCGGAGGAGGAGAACGGCCTGAAGCAGGCCCAGGCGATCCTCTCCTCGCTGCTCAGCTTCGCCGAGAAGAATCCTGGCATGACGCGCGTGCTGGTCGGCGACGCGCTCGTGAACGAGGACGAGCGGCTCCAGGTCCGCATCAACCAGCTGCACGATCGCCTCGAGGCGACGCTCAAGCAGTGCCTGCGCGTGGCCGCGACGCAAGGACACGACGCACCGGCAGGAACCCAGGTTCCCGCCGATCCCGGTCCTCAGGCCAATCTGATGCTCTGCTATGTGATCGGGCGCTGGCAGCTGTACGCCAAGAGCGGTTTCAAACGAACGCCTTCGGAGCTATGGGAGAAACAATGGCCGCTGCTGCTATGAACTCTAGGCCATCACCCTCGAGCACACCGTGCACGCCGGATCCTTGGCGAGTTTGACCGTTCGCCACTGCATCGCGAGCGCGTCCAGGATCAGCAGGCGCCCCTTCAGGGTCTCGCCGGCTCCCGCGAGCAGCTTCAGCGCCTCCGCCGCCTGCACGGCGCCGATAATCCCGGTGAGCGGGGCAAACACGCCCATCACCGCGCAGCGCACTTCCTCGAGTCCCGCGTTCTCCGGGAACAGGCAGTGATAACAGGGACTGCGATCGTCCCTCAGGTCAAAAACGCTTACCTGGCCGTCGAAGCGCACCGCCGCACCTGAGACGAGCGGCTTGTGGTGCAGCACGCATGCGCGATTCACCGCGTGACGGGTCGCGAAATTGTCCGAGCAGTCTAGGACGACGCTGCTCGAAGCGACGAGCGGCCCGAGCCCCTCGTCCTGCAGGCGCTGCTGGAGGGGAACGACCTTCACTTCCGGGTTGATTTTTCCGAGCGCATCGCACCCGGACGCTGCCTTGGGCCTTCCGATCGATTCGGTGGTGTGAAGAATCTGGCGCTGCAGGTTGGTGAGGTCCACCGCGTCGCCGTCGGCGAGCGTGATCGTTCCCACGCCTGCCGCCGCGAGATACAGCGCCGCGGGTGAACCGAGCCCTCCTGCGCCGATGACCAGCGCCGAGGACGCGAGCAGCTTCTCCTGTCCCTCGACGCCGATCTCGGGAAGCAGAATGTGTCGCGAATAACGCAGGAGCTGTTCGTCATTCATGGTGGCCCCAAGTGGCCGCGGAATGAACTGCGCTTCGCGTCAGTTCCATTCCGCGGAGATCAAGCGGCGCCAAAGGCGTCCGCCTTGATCAATTCTTGGTAGGCGCGGGCGGCGTGCTTTGCGCGGTGGTGAGCGGCATGCCCTTCAGGAACTTGAGCGCCTGCTGGAACTGGAAGTCCTTCTCAGAGGCGAACTCGAGCGGCGCCGGCGGTTTTTCTTCGGCATCGGTCGATGGTTTCGCGCTGGTTCGCTGCGATTTCTCCGACTGGGCCTCCCTCTCCTGGTCGTTGAGCAGATGCTTTTCCAGATCGGATTCGCGCAACCGTCCCGTAGGCGGCGACGTGGGGTCTTCGATCAGAACGTCGGGCGTGATGCCTTTGGCCTGGATCGAGCGCCCGCTCGGGGTGTAGTAGCGGGCGGTGGTCAGTTTGATCGCGGTATTGTTGCCGAGCGGCAGGATGGTCTGCACCGAGCCCTTGCCGAATGTCGGAGTGCCCAACACCGTCGCGCGTTTGTGGTCCTGCAGCGCGCCCGCGACGATTTCCGACGCGGAGGCCGATCCGCCGTTCACCAGCACCACCATCGGCACGGTTTTCACCGCCGCAGGCAGGTTCTTCAGATAATCCTCGCGGTTGCCCCGAAGATAATCCTCCGGCGCGGCGATGAACTTGCGCTTGGCGTCTTCGGTGCGGCCGTCGGTCGATACCACCACCACCCCCCGCGGCAGGAACGCCGAGGAGATGCCCACCGCGCCGTTCAGGAGTCCACCCGGATCATTGCGCAAATCCAGAATCAGGCCCTTCAGCGGCCCGTTCTTGTAGAGGCCCTCGACGTGTTTCACGAGATTTTCCCCGGTGTGCTCCTGGAACTGGGCGACGCGAACCCACCCGTAGCCGGGTTCGATCAGCTTGGA
Source organism: Betaproteobacteria bacterium (assembly GCA_005884335.1). Lineage (GTDB taxonomy): Bacteria > Pseudomonadota > Gammaproteobacteria > Burkholderiales > SG8-39 > VBDM01. Next base: position 8,606 of record VBCJ01000023.1, read on the forward strand.
CTTCACGCTCTGCACGCGAATGATGTCGCGGGTGAGCGTGACCTCGAAGGGCTTCGGCTCGCCCTTCCTCAGGATGGTGAGCCGGATGGTCGTCTTCGGCTTTCCGCGCATGCGCTTGACCGCGTCGTTCAGGGTCATGCCCTTGACCGAGGTGTCGTCGATCTTGATGATGAAATCGCCGGGCTTCAAGCCGGCGCGAAATGCCGGCGTGTCCTCGATGGGCGACACGACCTTGACGAACCCTTCTTCCATGCCGACCTCGATGCCGAGGCCGCCGAATTGGCCCTGGGTGCCCACCTGGAGCTCGCGGAACGCGTCCTGGTCCAGGTAAGCCGAGTGTGGATCGAGCCCGGTCAGCATGCCGCTGATCGCTTCCGTGATGAGCTTCTTGTCCTCCACCGGCTCGACGTAGCTCGACTTGATCGCGCCGAACACTTCGGCGAAGGCGCGCAGCTCGTCCACCGGAAGCGGGAAACGGGCCGCCTCGCGCTGGGCCACCGCGGAGAAGTTCAGGCTGAGCAGGACTCCTGCCAGCACGCCAACCAGCACCAGGCTGGCCTGTCTGATCTGGGTCATCATGATATTCGGTCCTGGGCTCTGCGCCGGCCGCTTGGCATCGTCATCGCTCACTTCAAGGACACCCAACGCATGGGATCAAAGGCTTTTCCTTCATGTCGAACCTCAAAGTATAGACCCGATTCCATGTTGCCGCCGCTTGCTCCGACGGTCGCGACCGCGTCCCCCGTGCGCACCGGCTCGCCGACCTGCTTGAGCACCGATTCGTTGTTGCCGTAGATGGTGAGATAGCCCTTGCCGTGGTCGATTATCAGCAGATTTCCGAAGCCGCGCAGCCAGTCGGCGAACACCACCCGCCCCGATGCGACCGCCCGCACCTCCTGCCCGGAAGGAGAGCGAATGAACAGGCCCTTCCACGGGGGCCCGCCGCTGGGACGCTGGGCTCCGAAGCGGTTTGCGAGTACACCCCTGATCGGCAGCCGCAGTCCGCGCTTGAGCCCCGACAAGGACCCTTCCGCGCCCCCGGGCTCGCACCTCGCGGCGCTGCGCGCGGAGCTGGCTGGAGACGCGCGCAAGCACTTTGCGGTGCTCCCCCTGCTGTTTGATCAGGGCGGCGCGTTCAGCGCGCCCGGCTGATTCGATGGCGGCGATCTCGGCGTTCCTCTCCCGGGTCCGCGCCTCGAGCTCTTTCAGCCGCGCGAGGCTGGAGCGCAGCTCTCCGATGAACTCCGCCTGCGCGCGGGAAACGTAGCCGTAGTAATGCAGCTCGCGCGCGATACGCCCGGGCTCCTCGCCCGAGAATAGAAGCTTCAGTGCGCTTTGCTCTCCGTTGAGATAACGCAGGGTGAGCAGCCTCCCGAGGCTTTCCCTGCGCGAGGCTATTTCGGTCTCGAGCCCCTGGCCGCGCCGCAGCAGTGTATCGAGGTCGCGCTGCGCCGTTGCGCGCCTGCCCGCCAAAGCGCGAAGCGCCCGGCTGGCTTCGGATATCGCACGCTCGGAGTCCCGCAGCTGGTCGCGCGCTTCCATGCGGCTTTCTTCGGCCTCCGCGATTTTCGCGCGCAGCCCTTCGATACGCGCTCGGAGGGCATCGAGCTTTTCCGTTTCGCCCTGGGCGAACGCCAGGACGGGCGTAACGAGGAGCGCCACCCCGATCCGGCGGACCGCATGCGCGATGCGGGAGCGGCGAGGCGGTATCATCCCGTCCTTTCGCCTCGGGGCGATCGCCTTGCTCTTCGCCGGCGGATCAATTTCTCGCCTTGGCCTGGTCGGCAACCGCCCGGGCCCGCGCTTCCGCCTCGGCCGGATCTCCAAGATAGTAATGCCGTATCGGCCGCAATCCCGAGTCCAGCTCGTAGACCAGCGGAATCCCCGTGGGGATGTTCACGTCCACGATTTCGGTGTCGCTCACGCCGTCGAGGTACTTGACCAGGGCGCGAAGGCTGTTGCCGTGGGCGGCGACGATGACTTGGCGGCCCCGAAGCACCTCGGGCGCAATCGTTGCGCTCCAGTACGGCAGGAATCGCGCGACGGTGTCCTTGAGGCACTCGGTGAGCGGCAGCTCGGATTCGGCAAGGCCCGCGTAGCGCGGGTCTCCCCTCGGGTGGCGGGGATCGCCGGGCTCGAGCGGAGGGGGCGCCACGTCATAGCTGCGCCGCCAGAGAAGCACCTGCTCGTCGCCGAACTTCGCGGCCATTTCGGCCTTGTTCAGGCCCTGCAACGCGCCGTAGTGGCGCTCGTTCAGGCGCCAGGAGTGGTGCACCGGGATCCACATCAGGTCCATCCTCTCGAGTGCCAGCCAGAGCGTCTTGATGGCGCGTTTCAGCACCGAAGTGTAGGCGCAATCGAAGACGAAGCCGGCCTCCTCGAGGATTTCTCCGGCGCGCTTTGCTTCCTCCGTACCGCGTTGGGTGAGGTCCACGTCAGTCCAGCCGGTGAACCGGTTTTCCATGTTCCAGACCGATTCACCGTGGCGCAACAGAACGACCTTATGCATATGAGCATTCTCTACGCGGGCTTATTCGTGCCGCAAGAAAGCATTTTATAATGCCCTTATGGAAATTCGAGGGCAGAGCGTACAGCGCGACCCCCGGGACATTTTCGAGCTGCTCGGCCGCAAGGAGCAGATCGAGCGGATGGCCCGCGCAATGCGGGCCATTGCGCATCCGCTGCGGCTGAAGATTCTGTGCGTTCTGGGCGAGCATGAGTTGAGCGTGCAGGACATCGTCGAGGCGGTCGGGACTTCGCAGAGCAACGTCTCGCAACACCTGGCGATCCTCCGGGAAAAACGCATCCTCAGTCCGCGAAAGAATGCCAATCGCGTGTATTATTCCGTGAGCGACCAGCGTACGCTGCATCTTATCGCTACCATGCGCGAAGTGTTGTGCGGCAGTCTGCCGAGATCGTGACATGGCGGAAGTCAACATTCTGAAATTCGTCACCGACAACATATTTCTCGTCGCGGTGGCGTTCGTGAGCGGCGCGATGCTGGTCTGGCCCGCGGTGCGCCGCGGAGCGTCCGGGGCTTCGATTTCGACCCTTCAGGCGACCTTGCTGATCAACCAGCAGAACGCCCTCGTGCTGGACGTGCGTGAAGCGGCCGAGTACGAAAAAGGGCACATGCTGAACGCGCGCAACATCCCCTTCGGGGAGCTCGAAGCGCGCGCCGCCGAAATCGAGAAGCACAAGGCGAAACCGGTGATCGTCGTATACGACGACGGAAACCGCTCGGGGAGGGCCGCGACGGCGCTGCGCAAGCAGGGCTTCGAGCAGGTATTCACACTGAGCGGCGGGATCGGCGCCTGGCGGCAAGCCGGGCTGCCCCTGGAGAAGTAGGTGGCGAAGATTCGAATGTACTCGACTGCGGTCTGCCCGTTCTGCCTGCGCGCGGAGATGCTGCTGAATTCGAAGGGCGTCACCGAGATCGAGAAAATACGAGTCGATCTCGATTCGCGCCAGCGCGAGGAAATGATGAACAAGACCGGCCGGCGCACGGTGCCGCAGATTTACATCGGTGATACGCACGTGGGCGGATTCGAGGAACTTGCGGCGCTCGAACACGCCGGAAAGCTCGACTCGTTGCTCGCGGCCTAGCTCCGCGCGCCTTTCCAACTTTTATCGGAGCCCCGATGAGCGAAGCGCAGCAGCCGACGTTCGGCATCGAGAAAATCTACGTGAAGGATCTGTCCCTCGAAGTCCCGGGCGGACCGCAGACTTTCATGCAGGCCGAGCAACCGCAACTCGAAGTTCAGATCACACAGCAGTCGCAGCGCGTGAACGAGCTCCTCTACGAGGTGACTCTGGTCATCACGGTGAGCGCAAAACGCGGCGACAAGACCCTGTTCCTGGTGGAAGCTTCGCAGGCGGGCGTGTTCCAGATCCGCAACGTCCCCGATGCGGACCTCGCCCCTGTCCTGGGGATAGTTTGTCCGAACGTCCTGTTCCCCTACGCGCGCGAGACCGTTTCCGATATCGTCAACCGCGCGGGTTTTCCCCAGGTGCTGCTCGCGCCCGTGAATTTCGAGGCGCTCTATCAGCAGCGCGCCGCCGAAGCCTCCGCGCAGCCTAGCGGACCGCGCATCGAGATAGCCCACTGATGCGCGGTCTCGCGGCCTCGGTTCTGCTCGCGTTCGCGTGGTCGGCCACGGCCGGCGAGTTTCGCTCGATCGCGGAAAACGGAACGCCGATGTATGACGCGCCCTCGGTTCGCGCCAAGAAACTTTTCGTCGCAAGCCGACTCTACCCGGTCGAAGTCGTGATCAACATCGACGCCTGGATTAAGGTTCGCGACCAGGCGGGCGACCTTTCCTGGGTGGAAAAGAAGGCCCTCTCGGACAAGCGCACGGTGATCGTGACCGCGGCCGTCGCGGACGTCAGGCAGACGGCGAACGACCAGGCGGCACTTGTGTTCCAGGCGCAGCAGGGCGTGGCGCTCGATGTCGCGGAGCCGCCGGCAGGCGGCTGGATCAGGGTGCGCCACGCCGAGGGCCAGAGCGGTTACATCAAGATCAATCAGGTCTGGGGCATCTAGCTGAACATCGCGATTCTCGGCGCAGGAGCGTGGGGTACGGCGCTGGCGGTCTCGCTCTCCGGAAAGCACCGCGTCAGGCTCTGGGCGCGCGACGCGGCGCTGGCAGCCGCCACCGGGTCGAGTCGGCGCAATCCCCGTTATCTCCCCGAAGTTTCCATTCCGGGTTCGGTCATGGTGACCGGGAACCTTTCCTCCGCATTGGACGAATGCGACGCGGCCCTGATCGCCACGCCGACATCCGAGCTGCGCGAGGTGCTCGGGCGCGTCCGCTCGTCACGGCTGGAGCGGCCCCTGATCTGGGCATGCAAGGGCTTCGAGCAGGCAAGCGGCAAGCTCCCGCATCAGGTCGCGGCCGAGGTGCTCGGAGCACGCACCGCGTGCGGGGCCTTGTCCGGTCCGAGCTTCGCGCTGGAAGTGGCGCAGGGACTTCCCACTGCGCTCACGCTCGCCGCGGGGGACGCTGCGTTCGCGAAGCGCTTCGCGCGCGAACTGCACCAGCCGATGCTCAGGGTCTATTTCAGCACCGACCTCGCGGGCGTCGAGATCAGCGGAGCGGTGAAAAACGTGATGGCGATCGCCGCCGGTATCAGCGACGGCTTGGGCCTCGGCCTGAACGCGCGGGCTGCGCTGATCACCCGGGGCCTTGCCGAGATGACGCGGCTCGGGGTGGCGCTGGGCGGGCGGCCCGAGACTTTCATGGGACTCGCAGGAGCGGGAGACCTTGTCCTGACCTGTACCGGGGAGCTGTCCCGCAACCGGCGCGTCGGGCTGCTGCTCGCCCGGGGCGAGTCTCTCGACGCGATTCTCAAACAGCTCGGCCACGTGGCCGAAGGCGTGGTTTCCGCACCCGCGGTCGAGGCGCTCGCCACCGAAAAGCGGGTCGACATGCCGATCACCCGGGCGGTTTGCGCGGTGCTGTTCCGCGGCACTCCGCCGCGCGACGCGGTGCAGGAACTGCTCGCGCGCGACCCGAGGGAGGAAGCCTAAGCCGCTGAGAAGCTCATCACTGGGAACCCGGCGGTTCGGAAGAGCGAAATACGAAAATCGCAACCGTCACGGCAACCCCGACACCGACACCAAAACCTGCCCCGACGGCAACGCCAATGCCAATGTGAGCTACCGCTGCGCCGACACCTGCACCGACTACGATGCCAACGAATATGCTCAACGGCAAAGCAACTATGCCCCAGCGTGAAATCTTTGTTCCTTGACTTCGGTTTTTCTCACTGACAGTCATAATTCCCGACACAGGCGTAACGCGGGGTTAGACGGCATTCTCCTCGGTAGCGGCTTGTCCATAGCGATTGTCTTAAATTTGTCCAGCGCCGACAGCTCTGCGAAAGCTTTCCGTCAGCGCGTCCCGCGCCTTTGTTACTCGTGAGAATGCGGGAGCAAGCTCATCTGGCATGGGTGGAAACTCTAAGGTTTTGGCAAACTCCCGGCGGGTCGGGTGGTCCGATGCCATCTGCGACAGAACAGCACCCAGTAGCTCTAGTGCGTTCATGTACTGCGCTGCAAGTTCTTTATCGTGCTGCGAGATATGAAGGCCATACTTGATCATCAGCGTATTTGCGGTGCGAACGTGCTCGTCAAAGCCCGATCCATTGAAGCTTTCTGACCTCACGTGTAGGTGAACCTGTTCGAGTGCGTCCCATACGGCTTTGTATGCAGCCTCCCGGTCTTCAAGAAAACGGCCGGAACGCTTGGTGCGTCTCCATTGATAAAGCCCTAACAATGCGACCGCAACGGCCCCCAAAGCGCCGGCCACTTCCTTGAATGGGATCTCCACCGAAGCTCCCAAATGCCGTCTAACGTCGCCATTGAGCGGCCCAGCAAGTGGGCGAAGCCCGCTTGCGAAGGTCCGTCTCGAATGGCTTGTTAGGGCTACTTACGCCCGGCGCTGCTTGCTTCATAGGCAACGAACAACATGCCGCCAATGAAGACAACCACAGCTGCTACTACGACCCAAAGCATCAGAGATTCTCCAGCTCGGAGATGCGACGATACGCTGCGTGGTTGACGCCAACGATTGCTCCAGTAGTGAACACCACAGCAACCAGCGCCAATATGACCAAGACGTTCTCAGCACCCTGAAAATTCTGAGCGAGCCAAGCGATGAGCGCTACGTCAACCGCAACCAGAGCGGCGAAGACGACCTTTAACCATCCCAGCGCTTCCTTGATGCGGTCTGCCTTGGACATGGGGCAATTCTACGCCTTGTCGGAGTAGCCCTAACGTTCGCGTTGAGCGGCGCGCCGCTCTTCGGCGCGTCCGCTCTCGAACGCGTAGTTAGCCACCTTTGTGTGCCAGCGGAATGGCGCGGCAACTAATAGTGGTATCAATATCATCGCTGGAACATACGTTCAAAGAGCGACCATGGGGTGTGGACTCCAGCCGCAGGCTCTTTAATAACGGTTGGCCAGGAAAGCAAACATCCCCATCAAGCGTATACACAAATTGGTCCCTCTGCGGCGTTTCGAACCACAATGACCAAAATTCTGCCGCCGCGCATTCGCCGCGTTCTCGAGACGGGTGATACGAGATAAAGAAGGAATAGATGTCCGCTCCTATCTTGCAAGTGTGCTTACCACTCTTTTCCTGCACCGAGTAGTAGCCGAGCCTCTTAAGGGTGACTCGATCAGCGGAGGATATCTTTTCAGAGCGGACAGGCACAGGTAAACGGTCTGTCGAGAGTCTGTTTTCGATCGATATAATTCCGGTACTGGGAGAACACTCGAAGTGCAGAAACGTTTCATGCGCTTGATCCATCGCCTCGGCGGAAACCACGAATGAAATTGCCGTGAAAAACAAGCTTAGAGGTTTGAGAGCACTCATCTTCAGGTGGCTAACGAGAAATCGACCCCCTAAGCGGGGCATTGTAAAACCCCGGAAGCGGGGCCTAGTCCCGGCAGGCTACGCCCAAGCTTCTGTTGCATCAAGCCGACCTCCGTAGAACCATGGCTGAACATCGGTACGTGTTAGGCCCCGGCCGGGAGGATGCCCATGCTCACTCTGCGACTGCTCGATCAGCGAAGGACGGTACGCGCGATCACGAAGTTCTCGACTCTCGTCGCGCCTGCGCGCTTGAGCGCCCGCGCGAGCTCGTTCAAGGTCGCGCCGGTCGTCATGACATCGTCCAGCACGGCGACGCTCACTCCCGAGAGATCGAGCTTGCATAGGAACGCCCCGCGCACGTTCTTCGCCCGCTCCTCGTAAGGAAGCTCCGTCTGCGGCGGCGTGTCCTTCACGCGCAGCACGCCGCGCGGCTCGATCGGCCTGCCCAGGTGCCGTGCGAAGCCGCGGGCGATCTCGAGAGCTTGGTTGAATCCGCGCTCGGCGAGGCGCTTGGGGTGCAGCGGCATCGGCACGATCAGATCGACCTCGGGCAGCGGCCGGGACGCGAGGTTTCGCGCGAAGAATCCGGCAAGCGCAAGCCGGGCGCGATACTTGAGCGCCTGCACGAGCCGGTCGCAAGGAAATTCGTAGCGCCAAAGTGCGAGCGTCGCGTCGAAGTGCGGGGGATGGTTGAGGCAGCTCCCGCACACCGCCGCGGCGGGACTGGGAAGCGCGCACCGGGGGCAGGATTCGGGAAGCGCGGGCAACTCGGCGATGCAAGCCGCGCAAAGCAGCTCCCGACCGCTTTCCTCCCCGCATAGCAGGCAGTCTTGTCCGGCCCAGGCATGGACGTTTCTTACACAGGTGTTAAATAGAGTGACGAGCATTATTTGACAACTTTTCGGCTTAACCCGATGATCGTGCCGTGCAGATACGCAACACGATTTCCAATAACGGACAAGCCGGCACCACGGTTCACGGCGGTCGCACGGACGGCTGGACTCGCGAAGCCGTCCAGGCGCTCTTCGAGCTGCCTTTCAACGATCTTCTCCACCGCGCGCAGACCGTCCATCGCCTGCACTTCGACGCCAACGCGGTGCAGCTCTCCACACTGCTCTCGATCAAGACTGGAGGGTGCCCCGAGGATTGTGCCTACTGCCCGCAATCGGCGCGCTACCGCACCGGGGTCGAGAATGAACCACTCGTTCCGCTCGAAACGGTGCTCGCAGCGGCACGTGCGGCGAAGCAGAACGGAGCCACGCGCTTTTGCATGGGCGCTGCCTGGCGGGGCCCCAAGCAGAGAGACCTCGAACAGGTGGCCGAGAGGGTGCGCGCGGTCAAGGCGCTGGGCCTTGAGACCTGCGCGACGCTCGGCCTCTTGCGCGAAGGCCAGGCGGAGGAGCTCAAGGCGGCGGGTCTCGACTACTACAACCACAACCTCGACACGGCCCCCGAGTTCTACGGGGAGATCATCACCACGCGCACCTATCGCGACCGGCTCGACACGCTTGCGCGCGTGCGCCGCGCCGGAATCAAAGTCTGTTGCGGGGGGATCGTGGGCATGGGCGAGTCGCGCGCGCAGCGCGCGGGCCTCATCGCCGGGCTCGCGAGCCTGGCCCCGCAGCCCGAGTCGGTGCCGATCAACGATCTCGTTCGGGTGGAAGGCACTCCGCTCGAGGGCGCACCGAAGCTCGACTGGAGCGAGTTCGTGCGCACCATTGCCTGCGCCCGCATCACCATGCCGCGCAGCACCGTGCGGCTCTCCGCGGGACGCGCCGAAATGCCCGAGGCCGTGCAGGCCTTGTGTTTCCTTGCCGGGGCGAATTCGATTTTTTATGGCGACAAGCTCCTCACCACCGGCAATCCCGAAGCCGCGCGCGATCGTGCCCTGCTGGAAAAGCTCGGAATACGCCCCGCCTGAACCGAGGGCACTCGGCCGTCGAAACTTTTGGTGTTGTTCGGTGTCTGTCCGTTACTTCGTGAAAAAAATATCCCTCAAATTTAGCGTCATGATGACGACCGTCGTGCTGGCCGCGGTGCTTGTCGGAGTGTGGCTCGCCGCTACATATCGGGAAAACGGTTCGCGGGCTATATTGCTGCCGGATCAGGTGATGACCTTGTTCCCTGATCCGAAGCCACTGACGGCATTTGCGTTCACCGATCACGAGAATCGGGCATTTGATCTTTCACGCCTAAAGGGCAAATGGTCGTTTCTGTTTTTCGGCTACACGCATTGCCCGGACATCTGTCCGACGACCCTGGCGACATTGGCCCGCGCGCATGAAAGCATCGCCAAGAGCACGGCCGGTGCCAAGGACGTCCAATTCGTCTTTATCTCGGTGGATCCGAATCGCGATACCGCCGGCAAGCTCGGGCAATACGTGACCTATTTTGATACGCGGTGCCGCGTATGAGGTTGCGATCACGCCGGGTGTGGAAAACTATCCCGTCTATCACACCGCGGCGGTATTTCTGGTGGATCCGCGCGCCCGATATCACGCCGTGTTCGCGCCGCCGCTCGATGCGGAGGAGATCGGCAGGCGTTTCGAAGTGCTGCGGCAGCTTGACGGACCCAAAGCGACATGAGATGGCGGCATCCGGTTTTTGCCGGGCTGATATCGGCGCTGACCGCGCTCGCCGCCGCGACCGAAGACGCGGGGATCACCGTACGTGATGCCTGGGTGCGGGAAACGCCGCCCGGGATGGCCATGACGGCGGGGTACATGGTGCTGCAAAACAAGACGTCACGGCCACAAGTGCTCGTAGCCGCGAGAAGTTCCGGCTTCGAGACGGTGACGATTCACCGCACTGTCGCCAAGGAAGGCATGACGGGCATGGAGCACTCTCCACAAATCGAACTCTTGCCCAATGCGAGTTTGCCTTTTGCGCCGGGGGGGTATCACCTCATGCTGATGAACCCGAAACGGACGCTGCGCGCCGGGGACCGGGTCGAAATCACCCTGGAATTCCGCGGCGGCCTTGTTCTGCCCGTAGCGTACGAGGTGCGCAAATGAAAACCGACAGCGGCTTCGCGGTATCCGCCGCCTATTTCGACCGCGCCACCATGTAGTCGACAGCGGCCTTGACCTCGGCGTCGCTTAGCCCTGGGTTCCCGCCTTTCGGCGGCATCGCTCCCGCGCTCCCCTGTACCCCATTGACCGCGCTGGCGTAGAGAGTGTCTAGGCCCTTGGCGATGTGCTTGGCCCACTGGCCCTTGTCACCCAGCTTCGGTGCGCCGGCGATACCGGCTTCGTGGCACGCGACGCAGGTGGTCTGATAGACCTGTTGTCCGTCGCGTCGAACCGCTGCCCAAGAGCACGCCGCGATCCAGTCGGACCCGGTCGGGGGTGTCGCGGTGATGGCCTACAAGAAGGAAAATAAACAGCATCAGCACGGCGCTGATCCCAAGAATGATCGAATAGCTTTTTTTGTTCATGGGCATCTTGTAGTAAGGAACGGAGTCCGACAATAGATGGGCTCGCCGCGGTTCGATTCTGGTTGCGCTAGAACAGCCCTTTCAGGAAAAAGACACCCCGCGTGAGAAAGGTGTAATCCGCTTCAAGTGCTCCGATGCCCAAAAGGAACATCAGCAACACGGTCGGGACCAAAATGGCATACATCAGGGCCAGCCGCTCCCAGAGCATGTGCATGAAGACGGCGACGATCAGCCCCGCCTTCAGCAACATGAACAGGAGGATCAGAAACCACCTGAGGTAGCCCTGGAAGTGGAAGTAGTCAACCAGATAAGACGCCGTGCTGAGAACGAACAGCAATCCCCAGATCTTGAGATAGATGCCGATCGGATGCTGCTGCCCCTCTACGTGTGCGGCCATTTTCCCTCACCAAAGATAGAAAACTGCGAAGATGAATACCCACACCAGATCGACGAAGTGCCAGTACAGGCCCATGATCTCGACGATCTCGTATTTTCCCTTCCTGCCGGTCATGAAGCCCGGCCTCTCGTGATCCAGATCTCCCCGAATGACCTTTGTCGCCGTGATCAGGAGGAAAATCACGCCGATCGACACGTGCGTGCCGTGGAAGCCCGTGATCATGAAAAAGGCCGCGCCGAACTGGGCCGCGCCCAAGGGGTTGCCCCAGGGACGTATTCCCTCATGGAAGATGAGCTTGGTCCACTCGAAGGCCTGCATGCCGACGAATGTGGCGCCCAGTGCCGCGGTGCACAGCAACAGGATGAAAGTCATCTTCCTGTTTTTTTCATAACCGAACTTGACCGCCATGGCCATGGTCCCGCTGCTGCTGATCAGGACGAAGGTCATGATGGCGATCAGAAGCAGAGGGATGCTTTTGCCGAACAGCTCTAGGCCGAAGACCTCGCTCGGGTTGGGCCAGGGCTC
>VBCJ01000024.1 GCA_005884335.1 Betaproteobacteria bacterium
GCGACCTGACAGGCAAGGAGATCCGCCTCTGGAACACCGGCCAGACCTGGAAGCTTTTCGATCTGGGCGCGGTGTCGGTCGAACGTTACGGCTTCCCCTATCTTGCGGTGTACCGCCCGGATCTTCTCAGCGTGCTCGCAAACGCCGTGCGCCGCGAAAAGGCCGACGCCATCCATCTGAACTCGTGGTGCGTAGGATTCACGCAGGAAGACGGCCGGGTCACGCTGAAACTCAAGGGCGGCGGCGAGGTGAGCGGCGATGCGCTCATCGGCGCCGACGGCGTGCACTCGAAAATACGCCAGGCTATCCCGTGCGCCGCGGCGAGATGATGAATTTCATCGGCAGCGTGGAGCGCGACGACTGGAAAACCGAATCCTGGACTACGCGCGGCACGGCCGAGGAATGCGCCAACGACTACAAGGGCTGGCACGAGGAGGTCCACCTGATGATCAGGAATGCGCCGTCGCTTTTCAAGTGGGCGCTCCTGGGGCGTTCGCCCATGGATCGTTGGACAATCGGCCACGTGAGCTTGCTCGGCGACGCCTGCCATCCGACGCTGCCTTCACTTGGGCAAGGAGCGATGATGGCGATCGAGGACGGCTTTGTCCTCGCGCGCTGCTTCGAGCGGTACAGCAGCGACGTCGGGACGGCGCTTGCACGTTACGAGGACGCGCGCCGCGACCGGACGCGCAGGGTGGTGACCGGTTCGGCTGAGAACGCCAAGCGCTTCCACAATCCGGCGCTCGCCAGTCGGGACGGCGCGCAGGCCTACGTCGACGGGGAGTGGAGCGAGGACCGCATCAAGCAGCGCTACGAGTGGCTGTTTACCTACGACGTAACGTCGGTCGAGCGCTGATTGAGGGCCTTCAGCAAGACGACGAGATAGGAGGCGGACGCCGCCTCAGCGCGCGAACACCTCTTTGAGGAATCGCTCGGTCGAGGCGATGGATTGCACGTTGGCGCGCTCCTCGGCCTTGTCTTTCGGCGTGGAGAAGCCGTGACCCGCACCGCTGTACAGCTCGTATTGGAAATCGGTCTTGGCGGCGCGGAAATCCTTGATCAGGATGTCGACCTCCGAGAGCGGAGCGGGCGCGAGTATCGCCCGGATGTCGCTAGGGCGCCTGCGTAGCGAGATAGGCGGCGACGGCGAGCATGTCCTCCTCTTCCAGTTTGACCACCACGTCCTTCATCAGCGCCGCAAGGGCGCCCGCGCGAAAGCCGTGCTTGATGTCGTAGAGCTGGCGCACCACGTAATTGGTCGAGCGGCCGGCGATGCCGGGAATCGGGCCCACGCCCTTGAGGTCCGGCCCGTGGCAGGTCACGCAGGCCAGGGTCTTGCCCGCTCCGCCGGTCTTGACCAACGCCTCGCCGCGCGCCACGCTGCCCACGGGCACATACGCGATGAAACGGGCGTGCGTGTCGCGATGCATGAATTGCTCCAGGACTTCCGGCATCTCGACAATGCGTTTGCCGATGGCTTCCTTCCCGCCGGAAGGCAGGGACGCATAATGGTTGGCGATGATGAAGGTCTTGGGCACGGTATCGGTTTCGACAACCCGGGTGTGCTGTCTGGGTTTGAGCGCGGAGAAATACGCCGCTGCCGCCGCGATCTCTTCATCCGTGGCGGCCTTCGCCAACCCGATCATCAGGTCGACGTTGCGCTTGGGCACCGCGGTCCTCCTCGCGCCGCTCTTGTAGTCGTTCATCTGCTGCACGATATAGGCCGCGGGCAGCCCGGCGAGGGCGGAATTCTCCGGACCACCGGGACCGTCCGCGCGATGGCAGAAACCGCACGCGAACACGTCGGGCTTCCTGCCCTGGGCGACGACGGGCGGTAGAGGCGGATGATCTTCGGGATGCCAAACAGGTGCGATAAAGCGGTCGCGTAGCTGGGTCAGGGTGTAGGTAGCGGAACTGTTCGGTACGCGTCTCGGCACGCCGTCGTCCGGCGCGGGCTTGAAGTCCGGGGGAGTCATTGGATAAGCCCACTCGGGCGGGCCATCGGCGCCGTGGGCCACAGGCGGCGGTACGAAAACCATGGCCGATAAGGGAAGAATCGCGACTGCAAAACGGGCAATTGTCACTTTGACGCCCTCCCTGTCAGTGCACGCATCAGTAGGCGGAATGCCCAGTCAACCCCGGTCGGACGTCAGTCTACGCCCCGAATGACTCCGGTGTGCGCGAGTTCAATCCACCGTCGCTCCCGACGCCTTGACGATGGGCACCCATTTCACGAGGTCTCTTTGAATCAGTTTTCCGAACTCGGCGGGCGGCATCTGCGGCATCAGCTCGAACCCCAGGTTGCTCAGCTTTTCACGCACGGCCGGATCTTTCATGATCTTCGCCATTTCGCCGTAGAGGCGCTCCAGGACCGGAGCCGGCAGCCCGGCAGGGCCCGCGTATCCGAACCAGACCGTGACCTCGTAACCTTTCAGTCCCGATTCGTCCAGCGTCGGCACGGCAGGAAAGAACGGCGTACGGGTCTTGCTTGTCGCCGCGAGCGCTTTCAGGCGCCCATCGCGGATCTGAGAAATGACCGTGGGCGTATTGAAAAAGCCCATCGTCACTTCCTTCGACATCACCGCCGTGATTCCCTGCGGCGCGCCTTTGTAGGGGACATGAACCATGTCGATACCGGTCATCGAGGCGAACAGGATGCCGGAAAGATGATGGCTGGTGCCGTTGCCGCCGGAGGAAAAGGTGAGCTCGCCGGGCTTCGCCATCGCCTGCGCGATCACGTCCTGCGCAGTCCTCGCGGGATTGCTCGGGTGCACGATCATGAGATTGGACACTTCACCGATCACGGTGATCGGCGTGAAATCCTTGACCGGGTCGTAACCCGGCTTGGAGTAAAGCCCGATGTTGATCGCGTGAGTGCTGCTCGTTATGAGGGCGATGGTATACCCGTCGGGCGCCGCCCGCGCGACCTGCTGCAGGGCGCTCGTGCCGCCCGCACCGGGGCGGTCGTCCACGATGACGGGCTGACCCAGGCGCTTGGCGAGTTCCGCGCCGACCGTGCGAGACAGGATGTCGGAGGTGCTGCCGATGGCGAGCGGCACGACCAGCGTAATCGGTTTCGAAGGGTAGCTCTGGGCGATGGCGCCCTTGGCGATGAGGGAGACGGCAAGGAGTACTGCAAGACGCTTCATGGTTTGCTCCGGTTTGAATCAGCGAAACAGGTAGGTCGGGCTCGACCAGACCAGGTGCCCGTCTTCCTGGGTGACGCAGACGTAGAGCGCGTTGTCGCGGGCGTCCTGAAGCCGGATTCTGCGCCTCAGCTGCATCCGCGCGGCGGTATTTTCATCGGGAAGCCTGTACAGCCGCATCCGGCGCCGGATGCCGCCGCCCGAGCCGAGCACGATGTCCTCGCGTCCGATGTCCGCGATCCGCACCTCCGCTTTCACCAGAGCGGTGGCTATCGAGAGAGTGCCGGAACTCGCATCGCCAAGGACGATGTCGGCGCCGCCGAAACCGCCGGTCGTAAGGGCGGTCCACTTGAGCTCATCCGGCGCCGCGCGGTCGATTTTCTTGTCGAGGTTCCACATGTTGATCGGCGACACGCGCTCGAACGTGTTGCCGCGAAGCTTCGCCCCTCCGTCCCAAACCGACTGTCGCCCGCGTCCGCGGTATTCCGAGCCTTCCCAGATGAGCCGGATGCGCCTGCCGAGTTCCTTCGCCTCGAACGGGCGCACCGTCTCCAGCAGCTCCAGCCGGTTGCGGATCTCGACGCGCTCGATCGGCGCCGAGGCGACGATGTCGATCTCGAAGCTGACCTCGCGATCGCCCGTGCGCAGGATGTCGCCCATCATGGCCGATCTCACCCTGCGCGACCCGGTCGCGCCCAGGTTCGGGTCCTGGTCGAACAGCTCCGCGTCACCGTCGAAGGCGACCCGCGTATCGAGGATCGTGCGGCATCCGGTGGTGGCGTAATGGTGGCGTCGGCGCATCGCGTCGAACAATCCCTTGCGGCTGAGTTCAGGGGCGAGCAGGCAGGTCAGGCCGCCGTAGGCACCGAACAGCGACGCGCCGGGATGACTCGCCCCATGGCGGCCCTTGTGGCCGTCGGAGTTCGCCACGATGCCGACGCGATAGCCTTGTTCGAGTGCGTCCTCGATGAGCCATTCGAAGGTGCCCCAGTCGGAATGCACTTCGACGCTGCGCTCGACGCGCGCATCGTGGCTCATCTTGATGTCGGCGTAGCGACCGCCGATGTGTGCGAACACGACGCAATCCTCGTCCTTCAGCGCGCGGAACAGATCGTCGGAGCTGTTTGCGTCGGTCCCGAGATCGGAGAGGTCTTCCACCAGCGCGTGGTGCGAGCGGCGGATCTGACGGCCTTCGCGCATGAACAGCACATTGCGGTCACCGCCCAGGCCCGTGTTTCCCGACCATTCGTAGCCCGGAAAGATGATGAAGCCGCCGTCGCGATTGTATTCTGCGGTGAGGCGGTTCAACTCCTCCCAGAACGGCGTCGTGATCTGGAAGTCGTTGCCCTGGTGGCTCATGGCGTCGAGGAAAGCGCGATCGCGCGCAAACTCGATGAGTTCGCGCGCCGAATTCGTGCCGATGGTCTCCTCGGACTGGCCGTGAAGGTCCGCCCAGTACGGCAGCAGCGCCGAGTCGGCGACGATGCGCAACGGATTTGACACGCACACCGTGCGCCCGGAGGCATCGAGCACTTCGACGTGCAGCTCGCCAGTCGCGTTCACCGACAGTCCGCCGATGCGATGCGCGAACGCGCCGCGACGCACCTCGATGCTCGCCGGAAGTCCCGCGACCGGCACGTTCGCCCTGAGGGCAAATGTGCCGTCGACGAGATGGCTCGGATTGCCCCACTTGTCCTCGCCTTTGAAGCCGAGCGAGAACGTCTGGCCTGCGCGGCGCACGGTCGGCAGGATAGCCTTGAAGAGCACGGGGGGGCCAGCGACGATAGCAACTACCGGCTGCACCGGCAACTCCACGTAGTTGTAGGCGGCGAACGCATCCACCAGGACCTTGAACTCGAAAGTGGGCTCCTGGAACGTCTGCATGCGCAACCCAGGAGAACCGCCCCGGGTATCGCCCAGGCGCACGGTGATGGTGTCGCCTTCACGCAGGAAGCCGCGCTGCACGCGAATGAGGAGGGTCCTATCCCAGGGCCGGATGTTGCCCTTCTGCTCGTAGCGCAGCTCCAGCACCGCGCCGTTCGAGGCTTCGGCGGTGACGTAATTCCATCCCTTCGGGTCGTTGAACTGCGGCCTGCCCGCGTCCGAGGCGAACCGCTGCACGATCTTCAGCGAACCGGTGTCGTCGATGCCGAAATAGCCCGCTGTGTATGTGAGCGTGATAGAAGCGAAGCTGCCGGCTTCAAATTCGCCGGTGGGTGTAATGGCCGCGCGGCCGACGCGATCGGCAAGGTAGGTCGAGTGAAAGGCGTTATTTCGCACTTAAGCGTGCCCTTGGTACATCCCTGAAGACACGTTCAAGACTGGGGAGCGCAAGCCGCGCTGGCGGCGATTGCGGCACTGGCGATCGCCGTCATCGCGATCGAGCAGGGGCTGGAATCCCGCAAGGCTTGAGGTCCACATTTAACGATTTCGCGCTGGATCAGCGCGGCTTGTCGCCCGAGAGGGTGATGCGATGCATCACCCGCCGATGCCCGTGATAGTCGTTCAAGGGGTTGTGCTGCGTGCAGCGGTTGTCCCAGAACGCGAGCGAGCCGACACGCCAGCGGAACCGGCAGGTGAGCTCGGGTCGCACCTGGTGCCGGTACAGGAACTCCAGCAGCGGCGCGCTTTCTTCCTCGGTCATGTCCTTGAAGCGCACGGTGTGGCCGACGTTCACGTAGAGCGCCTTGCGCCCGGTTTCCGGATGGGTGCGAACGACAGGGTGCTCGGCGAGGAACTGCCTGGTCTCGTGGCCCTGTTCCTTCATGCGGTCCTCACGCGTACGCGTGGCATCGGCTTTGGTTGAAGCGTTGATGGCCACCAGGCCGTCGAGCAGCTTGCGCATGCCCTCGGACAGAGTCTCATAGGCCCCGTACTGATTGGCGAACTCGGTGTCCCCGCCGTAAGGCGGGACCTCGCGCGCGAGCAGCATCGAGCCCATCGGCGGATTCTCGAGGTAGGCGGTGTCGGAATGCCACAAGCCGCCGAAGTTATGCCGCTCGTGCTCGAGCTTTTTCACTTCGATGACCTCCGGGAATCCGGCTATGCCCTTGACGAGCGGGTATTCGATCGGCTTGCCCATGCGCCGTGCAAAAGCCATGAACTGCGCGGGGGTGAGCGGCTGGTCGTGAAAGAACACCACCAAGTGCTCGAGGAAGGCGCGCCGGATCGCCGCGACGGTCTCGTCTGCGAGGTCTCCCCCGAGATCCACCCCGAGGATCTCGGCGCCAAGCGCACCGGAAATGCGCTTGACCTCCATGCCTATTGCTCGATCTTGATGTTCTGGCTCTTGATGATCGAGCCGTAGCGCTGCTGTTGCAGGCGCATGAACGCTGCCATCTCATCGGGCGTGTTCGAAACGGCGTCCATGCCTAGCGAGATAAACCGCTCCTTCAGCTCCGACGCCTGCATGACCTTCTGGATCTCGCCCGAGAGGCGCACGCGAGTCTCGCGCGAGGTCCCGGCCGGCGCGGTGTAGCCGACCCACGCGCCGATGTCGTACGCCGGAAGGTCGGCTGCTTCCGCGATCGACGGGACATCCGGCATGCCGGCGGTGCGCTGCGCGAACGAGGTGCCGAAGGTCTTCAGGCGACCGCCCTTGATGTGCCCGATGGTCGCGGCCACGGTCTCGATGGTATAGCCGATCTGGCCGCCCACGATGTCGGTGAGCGCCGGCGCGCTGCCCTTGTAGGGCACGTGGCGCGCCTTGACCTGCGCCATCGAGTTGAAGAGCTCCGTGATGAGGTGCGCCGATGCGCCGGTGCCCGAGGACGAGAACGTGTACTTGTCTGGATTCGCGCGCAGTTGCGCGATGAACTCCTTCGCGTTCGTCGCCGGGAACGACGGGTGCGTGACGAGCGCGAACGGCACCAGCGCGACCAGGCTGATGGGGGCAAAGTCCCTGTCGGGGTCGTAGGGCGTCTTCTGCAGGTGCGGCATGATCGATATCGGCCCGCTCGACGCCGCAAGCAGGGTGTAGCCGTCGGGCGCGCTCTTCACGGCTGCGTCGGTGCCGATCGAGCCGCCGGCGCCGGCGCGGTTGTCGATGATGAACGGCTGCTTGAGCGCCTGTTGCAGCTTCTCGGCCACCACGCGCGCGGCGATGTCGGTGGCCTGCCCCGGCGGCCAAGGCACGATAATTCTCACGGGCCGGTTCGGGTAGCCCTGCGCGAACACGACCGCGGAAAAAAGCGATGCGGCTATGAATGCGGCAAGCTTCGTCATGTCTCCTCCAGCGTGTGATTTTTACCCTCGTTACGGCCGATCATGCGCTGGGCGCACGAAGTGGGTCAAGCACTGGCGTGCTTGTCGCGCTCGGGAGATGTCGCGGACGGGGTGCGATCGCGGCGCTGACGATGGCCGTCATCGCGATCGAGCGGCGGCTCGAGGCGCGCAAGACTTGAGTGCGGGCGGGCTGCGCTAAGAGTTCGACTGCAGCGAGAGCTTGCCGAGCAAGGCCGCGATGTCCTGCGTGCGATCGAGCGCCCACAGATCCTGAAGAACGGCGTCCGTCCGCTCGCGGGGCCAGCGCCTGCCCACATTGCCGCGGAACTTCCTTTCGACTTCCGCTCTGGTCATCGGCCGCCCCGGGAAACCCGGCACGTCGTCGACCTCGCTCGAAATGCGCTGCCCGCCGGCGAGGATCGCCGTCACGCGCGTCGGAACCATCGCTCCGACGCGCGCCGTGAGGGCCGGATCCTCTCTCACCGTGATCTTGCGCATGAAGGCGAGGATGCGTGGCTCGCGGAGCTTCGCAGGCAGGTAGCTGTCGTTCGTGATGTCGCCGTCGAACATGGCGCGCGCGGTGATATAGGGCAGGCTGTGATCGGCGGTTTCCCGGGTGTCCGGCGCCCACTTCTCGGGCTCGCTCCCGGCGCGCTGGTAGCCCCGCCTCGTCGTCGCGATTTCGATCGCCGCGATGCGGTCGAGGGGGCCCAGTTTCCTCGCGACCTCGATGCCGGCCACGACCGCGGTCTGCGCGTAGACCACGGCCGGGTAGGCCTTGATCCCGCATTGGTGGATGCGAAACGGCACCCCGCGGCGGCCGAAGGCGCCGACATCGACGTCGGCCGGCCCGGAGATCTGCTTGAAGAAACCCGAATTCCCTTCGAAGATGGGCGCCGGGCCGGTCAGCCCGGCGCGCGCGAGCAGTGCCGCGAACACGGCGTTCCTTCCGGCTTCGGCGTCGGCGAGTCCCTTCCAGTCGGACAGCGCCTGGACCCGGGTTTGCGCCATCGGGATGTGATCGTTGATGGCGAGACTGACGGCCTGCGCGAGCTGCGCCGGAGGGAGCTTCATCAGCTTGCCGGCGGCGAGCGCCACGGCCGGCAGGCTGAACACCGGTGCGTCCCAGCCGCGGGACGTGATGTCGAAGGCGTCGATCAAGCGGCAGTTGATCTCGTAGGCGAGCACGATCGCGGTGATGAGCTCCGCAGCGCTCGCCCGCTCGCCTTCGGCGACTGCGAGGCAGGCGGCGATGTGATCGCTCGGATGGCCCGCCAGACCCCCGACGTAGGAATCGTTCAAGTCGTAGTAGCGGAAGGCGGCGCCGTTGGCGAAGGTGGCGAGATCGGGCGTGGTGCGCCGGCTCGTGCCGATGACGGTTGCGGACCCGGCCGCCGCGACTAGCGCGACATCGCGGCAGATGCGCACCGGCCTCTCGTCGAACGCGGCGATTCCGCAGCCGATCGTGTCGATGAAATGCGATTTGACCCGTTCAAGGGTCGCAGCGTCGAGATCGTCATAGCGCAGCCCATCGGCGTAGGCGGCGAGGCGATCCGCGAGCGGCCTGGCGGGGGCCTTTGAAGCGGATTCCGCCGCGGGAAGCCAAGGCGCCAGCCCCCAGAGACCGAAGGCGGCCATGCCGGCGATGACACGACGGCGAGGGATCGAGTGGAGCATGCGGGCCATATTACAGCACGCGTGCCCGGGAGAGTCGGGGAACTCTGGAAGACCGAGGGCACGCTCGCCAGGAAATTCAATCCCGCTCTTTTCGCGCGTCTGGCCGATGGCGAATCGCTTTCGGCGCGGCCCCTTCTAGCCCTCTTGCAGGATACATATAACATATATATCATCCGGGGATGCGGTTCCGGTACGACCCCGCCAAGGCCGCCGCGAATTTCAGGAAACACGGTATCTCCTTTGCCGATGCCGAGGGTGTCTTCCAGGACCCGCTCGCCGTGACCATGGAAGATCCGGATGCCGAGGGTGAGCGGCGCTTCATCGCGGTCGGGTCGGGAAATGCAACCGAGTTGCTGGTCGTGGTCTACACGATGCGTGGCGAAGAAGTGCGCCTGATCTCGGCCCGTCGGGCAACGCGAAAGGAACGGAAAACCTATGAGAGCTGAATACGATTTTTCGAAAGGCAAGCGCGGCGCGGTCATGCCGCAAAAGGGCAAGACGCGGATTTCCATTTTCATCGACAACGCGGTGCTCGACGAATTCCGGGCGCGTGCAGAGAAAGGCGGCACCGGCTATCAGACGATGATGAACGAGGCGTTGCGGAGCTATCTGTCCGAGACCGATCAGCTGGTCACCGAAAAGGTATTGCGCCAGGTACTGCGGCAGGAGATGCCGGAATACCTGAAGGGTCTGACGGAACCTTCCGGCGGGCGCACCAAAACGCGCCGCTGAAGAGAACGTTCACGAACGGCGACGGCTGCGCGGCGATCGCGGCGCTGGCGATCGCCGTGCTTGGCCTCGATACTATCGATACTGCTCATGGGAGGGAGACCGATGAAAAACTGGATCGCACTTTGCATCGCAATCGGCACTACGCTCGCCGCACCCTTCTCCAGGCCCAAACCTGGCCGCAGCGGCCGGTGTACCGCCCGGATCTTCTCAGCGTGCTCGCAAACGCCGTGCGCCGCGAAAAGGCCGACGCCATCCATCTGAACTCGTGGTGCGTAGGATTCACGCAGGAAGACGGCCGGGTCACGCTGAAACTCAAGGGCGGCGGCGAGGTGAGCGGCG
>VBCJ01000025.1 GCA_005884335.1 Betaproteobacteria bacterium
TTGCGTGCATACACTTGGAGAATGGGGCCGATCGTGGCGTCGACCTCGGCGTTCATCAGCACGACCGGCTTGCCGTGCTCGAAAGCCTCGAGAATTACGTGAGCGCCGAACTCGACTGAGCCCGTGACATCGACGATAACGTCGATCTCGCTTGAGCGGCACATCATGAACGGGTCCTCGGCCACGGCCGGCTGGCCCTGACGAATGGCCTGATCGAGCTGGGCCTGCGACCCTGCCATGACAATGTTGTCGAGTCCCGAGTAGCGAAAGACGTGCTGAGCCCGCTCTGGACGTCGATTGTAGACGGCAGCCATGCGCATGCCCGGAACACTGTGAGTGATCTGGTTGGTGAGCCCCTGCCCCATGAAACCGGCGCCGACCATGCCCACGCGAATGGGCTTTCCCTGCTCCTCCCTGGCTTTCAAAGCGTTGTCGACGATAATCATGGTTTCCTCCGGCCGGATTGCGTACTACGCACGCAGTTTACAGCTTGAATATGAAATTTCATGCCTCGCTACCCCCGCCCACTCATCTTACGCTTCAAGTCGGGTTCGATCTTGCCGAGCGGCTGCCACTCGGCATCCTTGGGTGATATTTCGTCGACGGGGAGGGGCCAGACCAGCCCAAGCCGGGGATCGCTGTAGAGCAGGCCGCCTTCGGCGCTGGGCGTGTAGAATTCTCCCACCTGATAGCTCGTTTCTGTCCGATCCTCGAGAACCTGGTACCCGTGCGCAAACCGCTCCGGTACATAGAGGGACCGGTAATTGTCCGCGCTAAGCTCGACGGCGACATGGCCCAGGTAAGTCGCGCTCTCCGGGCGCAGGTCGACGATTATGTCGAGGATCGCGCCGCGAGTACACCGCACGAGTTTGGTTTCGGGGGCCGGAGGATATTGAAAATGCATCCCGCGCAAGGTGCCTTTCTTCTTGTTGAAGGCAATGTTGGCCTGCGCGATGACCGGCTTCAGCCCATGGTTCTCGAACTCCCGCTGGCAGAACGCTCGCGCAAAAAATCCGCGGCTGTCCTCACGGCGCTCGATGTCGATCGTGAAGGCGCCCTTGAGCTTGGTTTCGGTGAAAATCATATCGATCCATAGAGTTAAACCCTATTATAAAGTAGTCCAAGTCACCGCGATCCGGCCAGAAAAATTTGTCGCGGGAACATGGTATAGCGCTCTTATGCGGAAAGTAAGCCGAGTTGCGCAAGACCGTCTCTCGCGGTGCCGAACCGGAACTCGGCGAGCAAGCGCCGCAACCGCTCCTCGCATTTTCCGAGGTTCGTATAATGACGAAACCGCGATAACCAGCTGGCAGACACGCGCGGTTGCGCCGGATCGATTTCCCACGGGTGCAGATAGAAGACGAATGGTCGCAGTTCGCGTCGGTTGATGGATGCCAATCCCCAACGCGATAGCCAGTATGGGAGGAGTCTAAAGTACCCGCCCCCTGCCACGGGTAGCCGAAATCCAAGAATCCTTGCCGTCGCTAACGGCCACTCGACGATGGATTTTCCAGCCGGCGTGGCCATTAGGTGCGGAGCCCGTTCGGCGTCGGGAATGCCATAGCGATCATGGCGCACGGGAAAAATGCTCGAGTCATAGACGAATCCGAGTTCCGCCAGGATGTCCAGGGCCCAAAGGGACTCGCGTACGATGGAATAGCTCGCCGCGCGATATCCGAGTACTGCGGACCCGGTAATGTCCTGGAGCAGGTTCTTCGCGCGGAGCGTCTCTTGGTAGAACTCTTCCGGGGACTGCTCATATACGAGGCGGTGTGAAAAGCCGTGGCAGGCGATTTCGTGGCCGCGCGCGGCAATGTCTCTGATCAGTTGCGGATACCGCTCGGCTACCCAGCCCAGCACGAAGAAAGTCCCCCGTACATCGAACTGCTCGAAGATGGCGAGCAATTTCTGAGTGTTGCCTACCACGCGCGATTCGCGTGAGTCCCAGCTCGCGCGGCGTATGTTAGGTGCCAAGTTCGCAACGTGAAAGTAGTCTTCGACGTCGACGGTGAGCGCGTTACGTATGATCACAGGGGAGGCGATTACCATGATTTCGCCTCTTACAGCCGCCAGACACGGAATCCGGCCGCCGAGAGCGTCTCGCGGTCGAACTTTGACTTGACGTCGATGAAGCAGCCGCCCTTCACGATCTTGCGCGCGAACGTCTCCACGCCGATGTTTATGAAATGCCGATGCGCCACGGCCACCACCATCGCCTCGGCCATCGGGAGATGTTCCCAGGGCACTAGTTCCAGGCCGTACTCGTGGCTTGCTTCCCTGGGATCGGTAACCGGGTCGTGCACGAACACTTGGACACCGTAGCTTTTCAGTTCGTTGATCACGTCGACGACATGCGAGTTGCGCAGGTCGGGTACGTCCTCCTTGAAGGTCAATCCGAGCACATTGACCTTAGCGTTCTTCACGGGGTTGCCGTTGCGAATCATCTGCTTGACGGTTTGCTCGGCAATGAATTTTCCCATGTTATCGTTGATTCGACGGCCTGCAAGGATTACCTCCGGGTGGTAGCCGAGCATCTCGGCCTTGTAGGTGAGGTAGTAGGGGTCCACTCCGATGCAGTGGCCGCCGACCAGGCCAGGTCTGAATGGCAGAAAGTTCCATTTGGTTCCGGCCGCCTGGAGAACCTCGAGCGTATCGATCCCGATGCGATCGAAAATGATCGCCAACTCGTTGACCAGCGCGATATTCAGGTCGCGCTGGGTGTTCTCGATGACTTTGGCCGCCTCGGCGACCTTGATGCTGGAGGCGCGGTACACACCGGCGGTCACGACTGCGGCGTAGAGTTTGGCAACCCGCTCGAGTGTTTCCGGTGTGTCGCCAGAAACGACCTTCACGATTGT
Source organism: Betaproteobacteria bacterium (assembly GCA_005884335.1). Classification (GTDB taxonomy): domain Bacteria; phylum Pseudomonadota; class Gammaproteobacteria; order Burkholderiales; family SG8-39; genus VBDM01. Next base: position 2,859 of record VBCJ01000025.1, read on the forward strand.
CTGGAGCGTGTGCTCCTTGTCGCCAGGGTTGATGCGCTCGGGCGAGTATCCGACGTTGAAGTCTGTGAGCCATTTCATCCCGGAATTTCTCTCCAGCACCGGGATGCAGACTTCTTCAGTAGCACCCGGGTAGACGGTGGATTCGTACACGACACTCACGCCCTTTTTCATGTGCTTGCCGACCGTAGCGCTCGAGCTGACCAACGGCCCAAAGTCCGGCCGGCGCACGGCGTCCACCGGCGTGGGAACCGCGACTACGATGATATCGGCGGCGGCAAGCTGCGCCGGATCCGTCGTTACCGTTAGCTGCGCCGCGGCACGCAGATCCTCGCCCGAGACCTCCCCGGTCGGGTCGATGTAGCGACGGTAGTTCTCCACCTTCTCGGTGCTCAGGTCAAATCCTATGGTCCGGAACGCCTTGCCGAACGCCACCGCCAGGGGCAAGCCAACGTAACCGAGTCCAACAATGGCAACTATGCTCATCGAACTATGCTCATCATCTTGTCTTTCATCGTCTTGTCTTTTTAGTCTGCAATGCTACAATTCTCCCCGGAAATCTCGGCTATAAAACAACAAGGGCGAGGGCGCCAATGCGGTGCCTGCACCGAGGAAGACCTTGGCACGGAGCAACTATATCAGAGCAGAGCACGGGAAAGATCGCGTCACGAATGTTGAAGTGGCTGTCCGCGACGGCAATTCGAAAGTGGACCGCAACGCACGTTTCCTCGTCACACCGGTCTTGTATATTTCGATTCTTGTGGGCGCCGTTCTGGTGGCTTCTACGTACAAGCTTCGGATTGACGGCATTTTCGCCTGCCCGGCCGACGGATATACCCCCGACCAATATCTGGCCTATTGCGCGGCCGCCCGCTATGGCGACTACGAGCACGGGGCTTTCTGGTTTGGCCTTGAGCCCTCGGTGCTGGGTATTGCGGCACGCGCGGATGCCATGTTCCTCGGGGACAGCCGCACAAATTTTGGATTCTCGACGGATTCAACAGCTCGATGGTTCTCGGCAGCCTCCGCGCGATATTATCTTCTCGGATTCACTTATGGCGAAAACGTGAGCTTCACAGGAGAGCTCTTGCGTAGATCCAGTTTACAAGCAAGGATTTACATTATTGCAGTTGAGTTTTTTGAGCGGCATGAAACCATACCAGCGAAGGACGTGATGCAGAACCCAGGTTCGTATTTTCGATACGAAGTCAAGCGCTTCTGGCAGCGCCTCCACCAGACGATTTGCGGGACAGTACCAGCGATCTGCAGAGATCGAACTGCTGTCTACCGCTCGCGCCAAACAGGATCGTACAGCTTGAATCTAGGCAGATGGACCGGGGGGGCTGACAATCCACCGGTATTCTATGATCGTGAAATTGACCAGGAAAAGATTAAAGGCTACGTTGCCTCGGGCCGGGAATTCCTGTCTCGCCTTCCCGTTAGTCGCGATTGCATTATTCTGACCACGATCCCCACTATCCGAAAAAATGCTTACTCATATTCACCTTCAGTCGACACCGCGTCTGCGGTTGCAAACATCCTTGGTTTGAGCTTCGTAGCACCCCATGTCGACGTGCTAAGAACATACGACGGATCCCACCTGGACCGCCCAAGTGCCGAGCGCTGGTCGGATGCCTTCCTTCGAGTCGCTGGCCCTCAGATGCAGGAATGTCTCGGTAAGCCGCTCGCTTGACGCCCCCGGCGCGAGACTGCTCGCCCGAGGTGGCGTCCGGTCCCGCCGAATTATATGCCGCAGTCCCCGACTCTCATGGATTGGCTGCCGACGCTGTCGGATTTCCGCGGAAATCTTCGTGCCGCGCTCGCGATTTCCGATTCGGGGAATCGCCTCGAAAAGCTCGCCAATATCGCCCAGCACCGACTCGGTTTTCTGGAAACGATCCAACTCGATCAGGCAGTCAGTCGACTCGGGGCCCTGGAAATAGCGGGCTTTTCAGCAGTCCGGCTTGCCATTCTTGCGTCGTCCACGGTAGATCACCTCGTGCCAGCGATCCGAGTTGCCTGTCTGCGACGGGGGCTGGTAGTCGATGTTCATGTTGGAGCATACGGCCAGCACCGGCAAGATTTGCTCAACCCGGCCTCTGCGCTTCATCAGTTCCGGCCGCAGGCGATCTTGCTGTCGCTTACCGCCCGCGAGGCGATCGCCGGCGTGCCCATCATGGCAACGGTGGCCGAAGTGGACCAGGCGATTGATCGTCAAGTAGACGAACTGCGGAATCTTTGGCGCAAAGCACGAGAGACTTTCAAGGCGACCGTCGTTCAGCAAACTTTTCTCGATGCTGCTGACCCCGTATTCGGCAGCTATGATCGTCTCGTCCCCGCGGCGCCTTCACGGCTTATTGCGCGGCTGAACGACAGGATGTCACAGGCTGCAGCCTCGGAGAGCGTCTTGCTGCTCGATGTTGCACGAGCGAGTGAGCGCAACGGTGTCGATGCGTGGTTTGATCGAGGGCGTTGGTTTCAGGCCAAGATGGAAGTGTCACCGCCGGCGGCCCCTTTGTACGGCGATCTGGCAGCTCGCGTCCTAGCTGCTCAGCGAGGTCTATCGAAAAAATGCCTCGTGCTCGACCTCGACAATACCCTGTGGGGTGGCGTCATTGGCGATGATGGGCTCGAGGGTATCGTGCTCGGACAGGGGAGCGCATTGGGTGAGGCGCACCTCGCCTTTCAGCGTTATGCGCTGCAGCTGAAAGCGCGCGGAATCATTCTAGCCGTCTGCTCCAAGAACGACTCGGCGACTGCTGAGGCTGTGTTTGAAAATCACCCGGAAATGGTTCTTAAGCGAACGGATATCGCCGCGTTCATCGCAAACTGGCATGACAAGGCGGAAAACCTCAAGACCATTGCGACGCGACTGAATATCGGCCTCGATAGCCTGGTCTTCGTAGACGACAACCCTGTCGAACGGGCGCGCGTCCGCGAAAGCCTTCCCATGGTAGCGGTGCCAGAACTCCCTGAGGATGCCGCGCGTTTCGTGCCCTGCCTCGCGGATGCAGGGTATTTCGAGGCCATCAGTTTCACAGTCGAAGACTCGCAACGCGCCGCGCAATACGCTGCAAACGCCGAACGCGAGGATTTGCTTGGATCGTCGCGAAGCGTGGACGATTTTCTGCGCGGGCTGGAAATGTCGGTAAGCTTCGGGCCGATCGGGACCCTTGACCTTGTCCGAGCTACACAGTTGATCAACAAGACCAATCAATTTAACCCTACGACGCGGCGATACACGGGGGACGAGCTTGCCGCGCTTGCCGCGGCACCCGAGAACGTCACCCTGCAGTTCCGCCTGTTGGACCGCTTCAGTGACAACGGCCTCGTAAGCGCCATGATTCTTCGTCCGGATCCTGGGGAGCCAGAAGTGCTCGAGATCGACACCTGGGTGATGAGCTGTCGCGTATTCGGTAGGGATCTGGAGCGTGAGGCGATGAATGTTGCGGTGGAGGCCGCCAGTCACCGCGGCGTGCGCTCGTTTCGTGCCAGCTATGTTCCTACGAAGAAGAACGGAGTGATAAGCAATCTATACCCGGGTCTCGGCTTCACTCGCATGGAACAGACCGTGCCGACGGATGGTGCGACACGGTGGTACCTGAACCTGGCCGATTACGAATACCGGCCAACCCATATCGCTAGGATATCCAAAGAAAATGACTGACCAAGACATTTTGGCCCTTTTCACGAAAATCATTCGCGATCTACTGTCGGACGAGTCGATCACGCTGACCATGGAGACCAAGAGGGAAGAGGTGCCCAATTGGGACTCGATGAACTACATCAATTTCATTGCTGCGGTGGAAATTGAACTCGGTGTGAAATTCGGGGTGGCAGACATAGAATCGTTCGAAGACGTAGGCGCGATTGTCGCCAAGACCAGCGCGATGCTGCGGTAACCCGCATGTCCGGCGTAACGCTGGCGTCCAGAGCGTTCAATCAAGACGACCAGATTTTCTTCGCCCGTCTGTCCGGCGATTTCAATCCAATACATATGGATCCACTCGCCGCACGCAGGACGCAGGCAGGAGCCCCGGTGGTGCATGGAATCCACGCCGTTCTCTGGGCGTTGGACAAACTTGCTGAAAACGGCATGGTGACGGGAGAAGTAAGCGGTGTAAAGGTTCAGTTCATCAAATTCATTTACGTCGCCAGTACGGTAATGTTGAACCTTCGCCATCGGGATGAAAAGTCGATCAAGGTGGAACTTGTTGTAGGCGGCCTTACGACAACTATTCTGACTCTTACCTTTGGAACATCGAAGCAGACCTGCGAGATCGCCCTCCCGGGCGTGTTGGAAAGAGTAGTAGAACGCGAGCCGGCAATTCTCATTGACCTCAAGGAAGCAGCAGCACAGTCCGGCTGGCTGGATGTCAATCGTGCCCTCACACGAATTGAAGGGCAATTTCCTCATGCGGACTCGGCGATTGGCGCCCGGCGTGTCGCCGCGATTGCGATCCTGTCAACGCTGACGGGCATGGTCTGCCCGGGCATGTACTCGCTATTCGCCGCGTTCGCGATAGATTTGGTGGAGGATTCGAACCACAAAGACGCGGTCGGCTTCAGCGTCAGCGAAACGGATGAACGGTTCCGGATGATCCGAATGAACGTTTCCGGTGCCGGAATGCGTGGATCCGTACAGGCGTTTCTGCGCTGGCCGCCGATTGGCCAAGCCTCGCTCGACGAGGTGTCGAAAGTCGTGGCACCAGCCGAGTTCGCGGGCAGTACGGCGCTCATTGTTGGCGGGTCGCGTGGGCTCGGTGCGCTGACCGCAAAAGTAATCGCCGCGGGAGGCGGTAAGGTCATAGTGACCTTCGCTACCGGCCGCAAAGACGCTGAAAAGCTCGCCGAGGAGATCTGCGGCCATACCGCCCACGATGCGTGTCGCGTCATCCAGTATGATGTCCGTCAGGATGCAGCCAGTCAGCTCAAGCTTCTCGAAACGGAGGTCGACCACCTGTACTACTTCGCCACGACTTCGATCTTCAGGCAGAAGGACGGGTTTTTCGTTTCGAGCTTGCTTGATGAATTTATCGAGGTATACGTCAAGGGCTTTTACGACTGTTGTCGCGTTCTCAGCAAAAACGGTTCGCGGGCGCTGATTGCGTACTATCCATCCACGGTGGCCATCGACAACAATCCGTTGTCCATAATTGAATACACCATGGCCAAGATGGCGGGTGAAATCCTGTGTGCCAACATGAATCGCGCCAATACCCGTACTCGCGTTGTAGTCAGTCGCTTGCCACGCCTGATGACAGACCAGACGGCGACCGTGGCTCCGGCTACAACCGCCGAACCGCTCGATGCATTGTTGCCAGTGATCCGCCAAGTACAATCGTTAGGGTCCGCAGGTCTTTGATCGTCCCAATTCCCTAGCGGAACACACGCCGTGCTGTTCAATTCTTACGAATTCATCTTCGGTTTTGTTCCAGTGACTCTTGCTGGATTCCTCGCACTTGGCGCTGGTTCTCGGGCGTGGGCATTGCGCTGGCTGATCTTTGCATCTTTGCTCTTCTACGCGTGGTGGAGACCTTTGAATGTGTTGATCATCGCGCCGTCCATAGTGATCAACTTTTTGTTGGCACGCGCCCTGCAGCGACTGGGCGATAGCCAAAGACAGCGCCATGCGGCTACGGCGATTCTCGTGCTGGGCATCTTGTTCAACGTCGCATTTCTCGGCTATTTCAAATACATCGACTTTGCACGCACCGCGATCAACGACGCGTTTGGCACGAACCTCGTTTTGACACACATCATTTTGCCCTTGGGAATATCCTTTATTACGTTTCAGAAGATCGCCTTCCTGATCGACATTTACGCAAAGCGGGTGACATCATTCACGCTTCAGGACTATTGCCTGTTTGTCCTGTTCTTCCCCCAACTCATCGCGGGGCCCATTGTTCACTATCGCGAGATGATGCCGCAATTCCAGAGCGCACCTTGCCGATTTGACAAAGAGAACGTCGCCGTGGGCCTTACGTTATTCCTGTTTGGCCTGTTCAAGAAGGCCGTTCTGGCCGACAGCATCGCGCCCCACGTTTCTTTGATCTATGAACATGCAGCTGCGGGGGGCGGAACTTCATTTTTTCTGGCTTGGATGGCAGCAGTAGGTTTCACTCTGCAGGTTTATTTTGATTTTTCCGGCTATTCGGACATGGCGCTTGGGCTGGCTCGGTTGTTTGGGATTCGGCTGCCGGCAAATTTCTACTCGCCCCTTCGTGCTTCAAGCATCATCGATTTCTGGCTGCATTGGCACATGACACTGACGCGTTTCCTGACGGCGTATGTCTTCAATCCCCTCATGCTTGCGTTGACACGTCGCCGGTTGGCGCTAAGAGAATCTGTTCTCAAAGGGCCTAACACGACACTTTGGGCGTTTGTTGTGCTGCTGATGTTTCCCCTGGTATTGACGATGTTCATCTCAGGGGTTTGGCATGGAGCGGGATATACGTTCCTGGTGTTCGGTCTGCTCCACGGTTTTTACCTCACGATCAACCATGGGTGGCGCTTGTGGGGAATGAGGTTATGGCCGGATAGAGGAGCCTATTTACGGATCATGAACCCCGTCGGTTTCATGCTGACATTCGTATCGGTTGCCGTGGCGATGGTTTTCTTTCGGTCTTCGACGATGGGCTCGGCCATCGATCTCGTCAAAGGAATGGTCGGGCTGAACGGTGTAAGCCTTCCGCCTGCGGTTTTTCGACGCCTGGGACCGCTTGCCGACTGGCTGCACGGGGTGGGCATCGGTCAGCAGCTATGGGGTGGCGAAGATTTTCTGGTGCTGGCGATGTGGATCCCCATTCTGATGTTCATCGTTCTGGTTTTCCCAAACACGCTGCAAATCCTGGCTCGATATGAACCGGTCGGTAATCGCCGCCACCGGGATTCTCTTCTTGGGAGGGCCCAGCGAGTTCTTATATTGGCAGTTCTGAGTACGGCTATCTGGCAGCAGGCTCGATGCAAGCCCAACCACCGAAACTCACCTGGTCGGCGGCAACGAAAATGCGAACAGGGAGTTTCCGGCCATCAGAGCGATGAATTGGGTCTGGCCGATTGCGTAGGACACGGGCGGAGCGTTGATCCGAGCCCCGAGGCGTAGGCGCCACAGGATACGGCCGGTGTCGGAGTCGAACGCGAAAAACTCGTCGTGGTAACCCGCGAAGACCAAGCCTCCTGCGGTCGAGAGTACGCCTCCGACGGCGCGATCGATATCCGGTCCGCTTGCCAACGGCGTCTCCCAGCGGATGTCCCCGGTCCTCGCATCAACGGCTTTTACGGAGGCTACGGCCGACTGGCTTCCAGGCAGGGTGAAAGTGCTGCCCAAGAACTGCCGCTCACCCCTTTCAACGCGGGCGTCGGTCGTGTAGTAGAGCGTCGCCGCGTCCACCGCAGGTACATACACCATGCGGCGACCCGCATCATAGGAGGGCGGCCACCAATTGGTCGCGCCGCCCGCCGTCGGCGACACGAGAGTCCCCTTTATGCTTGGTCGCGATTCGGGCCGAACGATCGGCCGGCCCTCAGGGGTAAACCCCTCGGCCCACGTCTGTCTGGCAAAAGGCTTCGCGAAAAGAAACCGGCCTGTCTGCCGGTCGAGTGCGTAGAAGAACCCGTTGCGATTCGCCCAGAGGAGCACCGACCGAGGCCGTCCCTGCCATGGGATTTCCGCCAACACCGGTTGCTGTACTGCATCCCAGTCATGATCATCTCCCGGCGTGAACTGGAAGTGCCAGCGCAGCTTGCCGGTCACCGCCTCCAGGGCCACGACACTCCCGGAATAGAGGTTGTCGCCGGCTCGCGCGCTGCTCTGATAAGTCGGTGACGGGTTGCCCACGCCCCAGAAGAGGAGATTCAGCGCCGGGTCGTATGCTCCCGCGGTCCAGGTGGGTGCCCCACCGGTCTTCCACGAGTCACCAGCCCATGTATCGTGTCCCGCCTCTCCCGGACCGGGAACGGTATGGAACTTCCACAGCAGCCGACCGTCGCTCGCGTCGTACGCCGCGACAAAGCCCCGGATGCCGAACTCTCCGCCCGCGACCCCGACAACGACGCGGTCCCCCAGCGCGAGCGGCGCTCCCGTCATTGAATAACCGTCGCGAAAATCAGCAACTTTGGTCTCCCACTTCTTTCGTCCTGTCGACGCACTCAGGGCGACAAGATGAGCATCCAGCGTCGCCACGAACACTGAATCGTTCAAGATCGCAACGCCACGATTGACCGATCCACAGCACAATTGAAGTCCGCTGGGCACGGGTCGCGTGAATCCCCATGCCTTCTTTCCCGTGGCCGCGTCGAGTGCGACAACACCTTCGGGTGACTCCGTGACGAAGATAAGATTCGAAGCGACGATTGGAGAAGCCTCGAGGTACTCGCCGGCGGATCGAAGCTGGCTGACCCATGCCACTCGCAAACTTCTAACGTTCTGTTTCGAGATGCTCGAGAGCAGACTGTGGCGGTGGCCGGCGTAGTTTCCGGCGAAAGTCAGCCATTCCGCCGACCGGCTGGTCGACGCGAGGATGCTCGCCGCCTCGACCCGAACCCGCCTGGACGACTCCGATCCTGCGTCCACACCTGACCCGCGGAACGCCAGCTGCTTCATGTACGCGTGAGTTTCCCAAATCTGGCGGTCATCGAGAGGCTGGGCGGCCATCTCGGTTCCCGTGCGGCCCCACTTCACGACCGAGAAGAAGACCCAGTCCGCTTTGTTCTCAATTGAGGAAACCAGGTCTGGCCCGACCTTGCCGCGCCCGTTGTCCCCATGGCAGGAAGCACAGAACCTCCCGTACAGCCGGGCGCCATTCTCAGCGGACTCTTTGTCGACGAAAGCATTCTGTATGGCCGAGTGGGGATTCGGGCGGTCGGCAAGACCCCCAACATACACCGGGCTGTTGGGACGCAACCACTTGACCAGGCTGCTCAGCGGAATCTCGGGCAGATCCCCCGACAGCTTTGCCAGTACGACACGCGCCCGCCAGGCGACGCCGTCGGAGACTTTGACCGCGAGCGCACCCGCTCCCCCTGCAGCAACCGCAAAGACAAGGCCGATCAGCCCGAAGCGGCGTGCTGTGTTCACCCCCTCCGACCCTTTCACGGTGCCCCCCTCGACGGGAACTCATGCTGCAAGAGGGACTGTTCTACTTTTCTTTGTGCTCTGGTGATTGGGCCCATGGATGCCGACCGGGACGGAAGAGCGGGGTGGATGAGTTTATCCCGCCCAGTAAATCGCCCGGACCTTGACGTGACAATACCCGCGCGGCGCCCAATACGCTTCGCTTGAGCGCGTCGCCGTGGTCGGTAAGCCGAGTCTCATCATGCCGCCACCTTTTCCTTTCTCAAATAAACCTCGCTCTGACTGGGGAATGCTCCTCCGTGATGTCGGAACTCCTCGACTACCAGTCCATAGCGGCTGAATATTGAAAACAAGAACTCCTTACTGTAACGAACACATTGCAAAGGCTTAACGCACTCATACGGAACATAGCCCTTCGGGATGAAGGAAACTTCAGGAACGTTTTCTTCCACAAACGCCGTCAAGAAGATCCTGCTCCCCTCTCGCGCAATACGGCTCATTTCGGACACGTAAATACGCACATGTTCCGGTCCCATATTCGTGAACAAGCCCCACAAGTAAACGATGTCAGCTGTAGCATCGGCAAGCGGAAGTCGGATCCTGTCTCCGTCGATTTTGCCTGCAGGGTTGTACAGCTCATTGACAACATCGAGATGTATAAAGCGAAAACTGGGGTGGTTCCGCTCTATATGCTCCCGACACCACTCTGCGAACACGGGATTGCTGTCGATTCCTAAGTACTGGACGTCCCCAAACTCCCAGAGCATGCCCGTCGCCAGACGCCCAAGACCACAGCCGATATCGACGACAAGACTCGATTTCGAATAAGCGAGTCTCGCGGCCAACCTCCTCGCCTCCGCTATTCCGGACTCCAGGTAGAATCCATCCGCTAGGAACGAAGCTCCCAGTCTGCCTCGCATCTCCCGGGGGGGAAGCACGCAACCGTGGTACAGATAATAGTCCCTATCGTAGTCGGAAACGTAATCTCTGTTGTGGATCAAGCTCCAAACCGGTCGCACCACGGGCCTGACCAGCCGCCACAAGATAGAACCTCTTTCGGTATTAGACCGTAACCTTTCTACGAGTTTGTCATTTCCTTTGTTCATGTCCACCATCTCCGTTTCCGTCGCGCTGACAATCGCCGCAAAGGAAGATCATAGCGCAGGGTTCGGCTCAGTCAACTTAACACCGGCGCTACACGCAGTAGCTGAAGATCTAAGATGGGAAACGATAACCGTAGTAAGCGGGGTGGGTGGGTTCGTGCCGACCGGTAAATCGCCCGGACCTCAACTTGACAATACCGTATCGTAGTAATATGGCTCGCGGATAGCGTCGTTGAGGGACTCGGACTTCGCAGTAGCGGTTCGTCACGTTGTTGGCTTTGCATTCACTTCGGCCGTACACGTTCGCGCGCGAATGCTGCGCTGGGTCTGTTTCTTGATCGATTCTTGCGCCGTGGATTGTGGCCGAAAATGCTCGTCAAGCCCCGGTCGCTTACGATCGAGCGCACTCAAAATTACCTGATCAGAACAACTTGCAAGTCAGGATAGCGAAAGGTTTCCCTTTGCAGGACGCATATTGCATCAGGAAGCGTCGCCGCGCGTCAGATACCCGCAACTCAAGGCGCCGCATCCCCGACCGGACACTGGCAGCTTAGATACGATCGAATCGATATGAAAGTCCTGGTCACCGGCGGCGCCGGCTACATTGGATCCCATACCTGCGTCGAACTGATGCAGGCGGGGCACGAGGTCTTCATTTTCGACAACTTCAGCAGCAGCCACGCAGCGGCGATCGGGCGCATTGCGCGGATCGTCGGCAGAACGCCCGAATTCACCAAAGCGGATGTTCGCGACTCGGGTGCCTTGCGAGAGGTGTTCGTCCGGCACCGATTCGATGCTGTGATCCACTTCGCCGGCCTCAAAGCGGTCGGCGAATCCGTGGAAAAGCCCATCGAGTACTACGACAACAACGTGCAGGGCGCCTTGGTGCTATGCCGGGCGATGGCCCAGGCCGGGGTCGGGGTGCTGGTGTTCTCCTCGTCCGCCACCGTCTATGGAAACGCAGCGTCGGTGCCGATACGCGAGGATGCGCCGCTCGGGCCGACCAACCCGTACGGCCACTCGAAGCTGATGGTCGAGCGGATCCTCCAAGACCTCGAGGCCTCGGACCCCGGTGCTTGGCGCATCGCCCTGCTGCGCTACTTCAATCCCGTGGGCGCCCACCCGAGCGGGCTGATCGGCGAGGACCCGCAGGGCATCCCGAACAACCTCATGCCCAATATCGCTCAAGTTGCCGTTGGCATTCGCGAAAAGATTCGCGTGTTTGGCAGCGACTATCCGACGCGCGACGGCACCGGGGTACGAGACTACATACACGTTGTGGACCTCGCGCGGGGCCACCTCGCAGCGCTTGAGACCCTGCAACGCGAACGACGCGGGATGACCGTTAACCTCGGTACGGGGCGGGGAGTCTCGGTGCTGGAGACGGTCCGCGCTTTCGAGCGGGCGAGTGGCCGGGCGGTACCGTTCGAGCGCGTCGCCCGCCGAGCGGGCGATGTCGCCGAATGCTACGCGGACCCGTCACTCGCGGAAAAAATACTCGGCTGGAAGGCGACATACACTCTCGAGGACATGTGCCGGGATACGTGGCGCTGGCAAAGCATGAACCCACGCGGCTACCGGGAGGAAAGTCGAAAATGAAGATTCTTGTCACCGGCGCCGCCGGATTCATCGGTGCCACCTTGGCCCACCACTTGCTCGATCGCGGTGACGAAGTCGTCGGCATCGACAATCTGAACGACTACTACGACGTCCGGCTCAAGCAGGCGCGCCTCGAGCGCCTGCGTGCGCGCGCCGGGTTCCTCTTTCACAAGCTCGACATCGTCGAGCGCCGGCCGATGGGCGAGCTTTTCGCCACCGGCAAATTCGGTGCGGTCGTGCATCTGGCAGCGCAGGCAGGGGTGCGTTATTCGATTGAAAACCCCTCGGCCTACGTTGATGCCAACCTCGTCGGCTTCTTGCACGTGCTCGAAGGCTGCCGCCACACGAAGGTCGGGCATCTCGTGTTCGCGTCGAGCAGCTCCGTCTACGGCGCAAACACCCGGTTGCCGTTTTCCGAGCACGACAATGTCGACCACCCGGTCTCGTTATACGCGGCGACCAAGAAGGCAAACGAATTGATGGCGCACAGCTACGCCCACCTCTACGGGCTGCCGTGCACGGGCCTGCGGTTCTTCACCGTCTATGGTCCCTGGGGTCGGCCAGATATGGCGCTGTTCAAGTTCACGGAGGGAATCCTCTCCGGGCGTCCGATCCCGGTGTTCAACCGCGGTGAAATGGTGCGCGATTTCACCTATGTCGACGACATCGTAGAGGGGGTCACCCGAGTCATGGTGCAGCCTGCCGCTCCTGCGGCCGGCTGGAGCGGTGATCACCCGGATCCCGCGACGAGTTATGCTCCCTGGCGTATCTTCAATATCGGCAACAATCAGCCGGTCAAGCTCATGCGCTATATAGAGGTGCTTGAGCAGTGTCTCGGCCGAAAGGCGCAGCTTGACCTTCTTCCGATGCAAGCTGGAGACGTACCGGCGACGTTCGCCGATGTGGGCGAGCTGCACAAATCGGTCGGCTATAAGCCACAGACTCCGATCGAAGTCGGCGTCAGGCGATTTGCAGAGTGGTATCAGGCCTTTTATCGGAAATCTGCGTAAATGTAACGACCCAGGTCCCATCGGAGCTGCACGACCGAGAATTCAGCGTGGATATTCCGGTAATCTTCGAGCCGCAGAAAGGGCTGAAACGCGGCCGGGTCACGCAGCGAGGCGACGCGAAGACCCCTGTGTGATCTTCGTCAAAGCGAGAATTACGGTCAATGTAACGGCGTAGAAGCCGAGTTGAATTCCATACGGCCGTGCCGTGTAGCCCACGAGGGTATGCATCAGTTTCCCGATGACGCTGTCGTCGGGTAGAACGTACGAGGTATCCCAGATGGTTTCACCCAGTGCCGGCAGAATGTCGGCCTGCACGAGGTAGGCAGCACCTTGGGCAGCCATACCTGCGGCGAGCAGCAGGATCAACCATCCGGTCACGGCAAACAAATGTTTGGCAGGTACGCGCAGCAGACCGAAATACATGCCGACTGCAAACACCAGTCCCGCGGCCAACCCAAGCGCAAACCCTCCTGCCAGCTCTGTTGTCTGGCCGGGGCCGGCCGAAGCGATGCCGTAGAGGAACAGCACGAGTTCCGATCCTTCGCGGAGCACTGCCATCGTGACGACGATGGACAACGCGTAAAGGGGTTTGTCGCCCACGCGCACCGCGGTGCCGACCGATTTGAGATTCGCCGCCATCTTGCGGCCGTGTCGGGTCATCCACACGTTGTGCCAGCCGAGCATGGCCACTGCGATGAACAGGACCGTGGCATTGAAAATCTCTTGGCCGAGGCCCGAAGCGGCGGCGGAAATCGCATCGGCAAATGCAGCGACCGCCAACGCTCCGAGCGTCCCTGCGGCGATTCCGTAACTGACCCACGCGCCCCTGCCGACTACGCCGCGAGTGGCCGCCAGAACAATGCTCACGACCAGAGCGGCCTCGAGCACCTCGCGCAGAACAATGACGGCGGTTGCGAGCACGGCGCGATCCGGGCTATTTCGCTACGAGGCGGCCTTTGGCCGTTTTTTGGTGGAACTCACCGACGAAAGTATAGGTGCCCGGCTCAAGCGGTCTGACAGTCAAATTCGCTGCGCTTCTGCCGGGGATGACCTTTTCGAGCTTGAGGTCGTGACTCTCGAATTCTTCAGCGGTCGGATCGAGGTTTTTCACGATCAGCTTGAACCGCTTGCCGGCCGGAACCTGAAGCTCCGACGGCTCGAAGCGGTGGTCCTTGATGGTGAGCTCATAGGAGAGATCCTGGCCATAGCTAGGTACCCAAAACGCCAGTCCCAAAATCCAAACGAGGCTCAACCCACGCAGGGGCTTGGACATATGCTTCTGCTCAATTCGGAATTGAAATGCGCCGAGCCCCGTCGAAGCGTCTCACCCAGTAGGCTCCGCGCATGTTTTCGACGCGCACTGCCGTGCCGGGCCGAGGTGCGTGGATGAAGCGGTTGTCCCCGAGGAAAATTCCCACGTGGGAGTAGGGTCGCCGCTCAGTGTTGTAGAAAACCAGATCACCCGCTTCGAGTTGCGACAGGGTCACCGGTTTGCCCATCCGGCTTTGCGCCTGGGCATTGTGCGGAAGCTGGATGCCGAAGGCTTCCCTGTAGACGTGCGCCACTAGGCCGCTACAGTCAAAACCATTCTCGCGCGAATCTCCCCCCCGTCGATAGGGCACTCCTGCATTGGCCAGCGCCTGAAAGACCATCTCCGGGCTGCGGGGAGTGAGCTGTGCTTGGGGCGGTGCAGCGCAAGCCGAGAGAATCAAAATGCCCAAAAACAGGTAGTTGCAACGCATAATCAAAGTACCTTAGACCATAGAGACCTCCCTGTAAAGAAGGCCGAGCTTTGGGGGTTGCCCGAAGCCAAGCCCGGATCAATGCTTCAACGTTATAGTGCTTTGAGTCATGACATCGCGGGGTCAAGGTTGAAGAAGTCGATTAGCCCCGGTGGCGGGGTCACGGAGCAGCTCGATGCGGTCTTCGACCGGCGAGGACCGCTCGCAGCAAAAATCCCGGAATACCGCGTGCGATCGCAGCAGTTGGAAATGGCGAATCGAGTATCCGAGGCGATCCGGGAAAATGCCGTGCTGGTCTGCGAGGCGGGCACCGGCACCGGCAAGACCTTTGCCTATCTCGTCCCTGCATTGCTCTCCTCCGGCAAGGTCATCCTATCGACGGGAACCAAGACGCTCCAGGATCAGCTCTACCATCGCGACCTTCCGATGGTGCGCGCGGCACTCAATGTACCGGTGACCACGGCGCTGCTGAAAGGCCGGGCCAACTACGTGTGCCACTATCACCTGGAGCGCAACCTGGCAGAGGGCGGGCTATCCAGCCGCGACGTCGTCGGGGACTTGCAGCGCATCGTGAGCTTCGCGCGCGTTAGCCGCACCGGAGACAAGAGCGAGCTTGCCGATGTGCCGGAGGAGGCTCCCGCCTGGAGCCTTGCCACCTCGACCCGGGAAAACTGCCTGGGGCAGTCATGTCCGCGATTTCGCGACTGTTTCGTGATGGCCGCCCGCCGCGAGGCGCTCGCCGCGGATCTCGTCGTGGTCAACCATCATCTGTTCTTCGCCGATGTGATGCTCAAGGACGAAGGGATGGCGGAGCTGTTGCCCGCCTGCAATACGGTGATCTTCGACGAGGCGCACCAGCTCCCGGAAACGGCGACGCTCTTTTTCGGCGAGTCTCTGTCCACCGGGCAAGTCATCGAGCTCGCGCGGGATGTTCGTGCGGAAGCGCTCTCTCACGCGAAGGACATGCCCGACCCGCCGCGGCTCGCTGCCGCGCTGGACAAGGCGGCCCGGGATCTGCGCCTCGCGCTGCCCAACGAAGGCGCGCGCTTCACTGCAGTGTCGGTCAGGCGAAAGCGCGGATTTTCGGATGCGCTCGCCGCGCTCGATTCCGCGCTACGCTCGATATGCGCGGCCCTCGACGTGCTTTCCGAACGCAGCGAGGGTCTAGCGCGCTGCTCCGAGCGCGCGCGAGCGGCTCAGGCCCTGCTCGAACGCTGGGGCGACGACGGCCGCGCCGATCTGGTCCGCTGGGTCGAGGTGTTCAGTCACTTGCTTCGACTGAATGCCACGCCGCTTTCCATCGCAGGGATTTTCCGCAGGCAGCTCGACGGCCACCCGCGCGCCTGGATTTTTACCTCCGCGACGCTCGCGGTAGCGGGCGACTTCAGCCACTACTGCGGCGAGATGGGCTTGGACAACGCCCGCACCGCGTGCTGGGACAGCCCTTTCGACTACGCTGACCAGGCTCTGCTCTACGTTCCAAACAAGCTCCCGGATCCGAATAGCGATGAGCATACGCGCGCGGTAGTCGCGGCCTCGCTGCCGGTGATCCAGGCGAGCGGCGGAAGCGCCTTTGTCCTGTTCACGACCTTGCGCGCGATGCGCCTTGCTCACGAGCTGCTGCGCGAAGAATTCCGGCGGCGGGGCCTGGGATTTCCCCTGATGCTTCAAGGCGAAGGCTCTCGCACTGAGCTGCTCGAGCGTTTCCGTCGGCTGGGCAACGCGGTTCTCCTCGGAAGCGCCAGCTTCTGGGAAGGCGTGGACGTGCGCGGGGACGCATTATCGCTGGTGGTCATCGACAAGCTGCCGTTCGCGCCGCCCGATGACCCGGTCCTCGCAGCGCGGCTCGAATCGCTAGAGCGCGGAGGCGGCAATCCCTTCCTTGATTACCAATTGCCTCAGGCGGTCATTTCCCTGAAGCAGGGGGCCGGCAGATTGATTCGCGACGAAACCGACCGAGGAGTGCTCGTCATCTGCGATCCAAGGCTCTTTTCGAAGCCCTACGGCCGGCGAATCCTCGCCAGCCTGCCGCCGATGAAGCTTGTGCGTGAGCTCGACAAGGTTCTTTCGTTTGTCGCCGCCGATCGGAAATCGCTCCGAGCAGCGGCTGCGGCGGACAGCGGCCGATCCTAAGTCAGCGGCCGAGCTGGGTGAGGATGCTCTTCAGCTGCGCGCTGTCGGGAAAATTTTTCCTCAAGACCCGCTCGGCGTCGTTGCGCAATTCGGGCATTCCGAGCACGTCGTAGGCTTGGATCATGATGAGGAGCGCCTCTTCCTGGGCGGGCGCCTGAGGGTAGTTTTTCAGCGCGTATTGTGCGCGGTTTGCCGCCGCGACGTAAGCGCCCCGCTTCATGTAGTAGCGGGCGACATGAACCTCGTGGGAGGCAAGCGCGTTGACGAGATATTTCATGCGCTCCAGCGCGTCGGGCGCGTACTTGCTTTCTGGAAAGCGCTGCACCAGCTCCTTGAAGGCGTCGAATGATTCTCGCGCGGATTTGGGATCACGCTCGGTTCGATCCTGCCGGGATACCCTGCCGAGCACACCCAAGTCTTCGTTGAAGTAAACCAGACCTTTCAGGTAATGCGCGTAGTCGACATTGGGATGGTTGGGGTGCAGCTTCACAAACCGCTCTGTTGCAGCGACCGCGGATGCCTGCTCGTTCTGTTTG
Organism: Betaproteobacteria bacterium; assembly: GCA_005884335.1. Lineage (GTDB taxonomy): Bacteria > Pseudomonadota > Gammaproteobacteria > Burkholderiales > SG8-39 > VBDM01. The sequence continues at coordinate 20,055 of VBCJ01000025.1, forward strand.
TAGTAGGCGTAGGCGATCTCGAGCTGACCCTGCTGGGAGTAGCGCCCATAGGGAAAGCGTGCTTCCAGCGTTTCGTAGCGCTTGATCGCGAGGTCGTACTGGCCGCTATCCAGGGCCTCTTTCGCCTCGCGGTAAAGCTTCTCGGCCGACCATCCGGATGTGGGGTCGTGCTTGTCGATGAAGGAACAGGCCGCCAACAAAAGAGCGAATAAAGCTACACTACGTTTCATGGTGGAGCTTGCGGATGAGACGGCAAATTATACCGTGGCTAGGGTCACGCGACGCGTTCCTGATACTCTTGCCGGTCTGCGCTTGGACAAAGCTCTCGCTCGGATGTTTCCCGGGCACTCGCGCAACCGCCTGCAGAGGTGGCTGAGAGAGGGGCACGTCAGCCTCGATTCACACGCCGCCAAACCCAAGCAGAAGATTTGGGGCGGTGAGCGCGTCGAAATCCGGCCGCAGCCCGGCCCGCCGGAAACGGCGTTTCGCGCCGAACCCATCGCGCTCGACATTGTCTACGAGGACGACGACGTCCTGGTGATCAACAAGGCGGCGGGCATGGTGGTTCATCCCGGAAGCGGCAACTGGAAAGGGACGCTGCTCAATGCGCTCTTGCACCGCTCGCCGCAGCTTGCGGCGATTCCGCGGGCCGGCATCGTGCACCGGCTCGACAAGAACACGAGCGGACTTCTGGTGGTGGCAAAGACTCTGCGAGCGCACACCGAGCTGGTTCGGCAGCTCCAGGCCAGAACGGTGAAGCGCGACTACCTTGCCCTCGTGCACGGGGTGGTCAAGCTGGACGGAGAAGTGAGCGCGCCCGTCGGACGCGATCCGCGACATCGCACGCGCATGGCCGTGGTGCCTACCGGACGTCCGGCCTTGACGCGTTTCAAGGTGACAAAGCGCTTCGCCCGCGTGACCTTGCTCGAATGCAGTCTTGCTACCGGTAGAACCCATCAGATTCGGGTGCACATGCAGTCCTTGGGCCATCCGTTGGTTGGCGACCGCGTCTATCGCGGCAAGCGGCTGAACGATCCACGAGCCCCACAGCTTCGTCGTCAGGCCTTGCACGCTGTCCGGCTTGGGTTTTCACATCCGGTTTCAGGCGTGCGCAAGCGCTTCTCGGTGCCTTTGCCCGAAGACCTACGATCGCTTCTGGACTCGCTAGAGTGAGGAGCCTGCCTCACCCCGATTGGATCACTCCCGATTGGCCGGCGGAGAGGCGAGTGCACGCGCTCATCACCACGCGCGAAGGGGGAGTGAGCTCCGGGAAATTCGCCAGCCTCAATTTGAGCATGCGGGTTGGCGATGATCCGCGTTGCGTGGCGCGTAACCGCGCCATCCTGAGGGCATGCCTGCCGGACGAGCCCGCATGGGTGAAACAGGTGCACGGTACGGCCGTGATCGACGCGACGCGAGCGACGCCAGACGCAGAAGCCGATGGGGTCGTGACGCAGAGCCCGGGCCCGGTCTGCGCGGTGATGACCGCCGACTGCCTGCCGGTCTTCCTGAGCGATCGCGCGGGCACGAGCGTGGGGATCGCTCACGCGGGCTGGCGCGGGCTTGCAGCGGGAATCGTCGAAAACGTCGTGCAGGCCATGGGTGTGCCCTCGCGGGACATCATCGCCTACATCGGACCGGGCATCGGAGCGCGTCGCTACGAAGTCGCAGAGGACGTCCGCAAGGCCTTCGTCGACAAAGACCCTGCCGCTGCTAGGTCGTTTGCTCCGCGGCAAGACGGGAAGTACCTCGTCGATCTCTACGGGCTTGCGCGCCAGCGGCTTGCAGCGGCGGGTGTCGCGGGAATCTATGGGGGCGGGTTCTGCACCGCGAGCGAAGAGCGTTTTTTTTCCTTCCGTAGAGACGAGACCACCGGCAGAATGGCGAGCCTCATCTGGCTGGAGGAAGACTAGAGCATGGCGACGATTGCGTGGATCTCTGCGGCGACCGTCGCGGGTGGCGTGATCAGCATTGCGATCGCCGCGATGTTTGCCCTTTCCGCGCCCGCAAGCTGGGTGCCGGCGCTCGTGAGCTTTGCAATCGGTACTTTGCTCGGTGCGGTCTTCCTCGAGATCCTGCCGCATGCGATCGGCAGCACCGGTAACCTTCAAGCGCTGTTTGCCACGGTGCTCGCCGGGATCCTGGGGTTCTTCGTTCTGGAGAAGCTCGTGCTGTGGCGGCATTGCCATATCGAAGACTGCGAGGCCCACGACCATCACGCCGACCCGAGCGACGGCGGCCGCAGCGGGCTCATGATCATCATCGGCGACGGTTTCCACAACTTCGTCGACGGCATCCTGATCGCGGCGGCGTTTCTGCAGGGCACCGAGCTGGGCGTGGTCACCGCGGCGGCGATCATCGCGCACGAAATCCCGCAGGAAATCGGCGACTTCGTCATACTGCTGCACTCGGGTTACAGCAAGCTCGCGGCATTGGCGCTCAACCTGCTGTCGAGCCTCGCGATGCTGGTCGGAGCGCTGCTCGCGTACTTCACGCTGCAAGCGGCGCAGGAATGGATCGGCACGGTGCTTGCGCTCGCCGCCGCGAGCATGATCTACGTGGCCGTAGCCGATCTCATCCCCGGGCTGCACAGGCGTCCGGAACTCCACGCCACGGCGCAGCAGGTGGCGCTCATCGCGCTGGGGGTTGCATTGATCTGGCTCGTCGGCGATGTGGTCAGGGCGGCTTAGCCCTCACAGCATCGCCGAGCCGCCGTCGACCACCAGCGTCTGTCCGGTCATGAATGCGCAGTCGTCGCCCGCGAGAAAACTCACCGCGCCCACGAGGTCCTCCGGATGCTCTTCGCGCTGGATGGCGCGGCTGCGAATGCTGTCGGCGTGATTGCGCAAGTGCTCCGGTCGGCCCGCGGTCCCGTCCGACACGGTCAGGCCCGGGGCTATGGCGTTCACGGTGATGCCGTCTTTGCCCAGCTCGCGGGCGAGTCCGCGCGTCATGGCGATCACCGCGCCCTTGCTCGCGATGTAGTGCAGGAAGTAGGGAACGCCCTTGAGCGGCGCGCCGGAGGCGAGATTGATGATGCGGCCGCTCCTTTGTCTGCGCATGTGCGGCGTGACGGCTTTGCAGCACAGAGCGACACCCAGCACGTTGATTTCGAGAAGGCGTTTCCATTCGTCAGCGGGAATCTCCTCGAAGGGTCCGATCTTCACCGCGGCGAACATCGCCGCACAGTTGACCAGGATATCGATGCGCCCGAAGGCCTTTATCGTCTCCGCGGCCATTGAGGCGGTGTCGGACTCCGAGGACACGTCGACCCTGAGTCCGAGCGCGCGTGCGCCGGACTTCGCCAGCTCCGCAGCCGCGACGTCGTACTGAGCGATATCAGCGACGACGACGCTCGCGCCGTCGGCGGCGAGCCGCCCCGCCATCGCTTTGCCGATGCCTCTTCCTGCTCCGGTCACGATTGCAGTTCTGCCTTTCAGTTTCATGAGCGATCTCCTCTCGGCCGATAGTATTGACGGCCGACGGACGTGTCAAAACACTTTCATTGTTGGTTCGGGAGTGACCTGTTAGCATGCGCCGGTGCGGCGGAACGGCATTCAGTCGAGCATTCTCGTGGCGGGCATGCTGGCGCTTGCCGAAGTCGGCTACGCACAGGATGTCCCGGAAGAAACGAGCGCCAAATTTCAGGCGACCTATGTCTGGCAGCGAAAATACCCGTTCGGTGCGGCGTATTCCGGCTCCCACAGCCTTTCCCCGGATCGCGAGAAGAGCTATTCGTTCACCGCGACCGCGGCCCTGGGCACTAGGACTTGGAGGGGGGGCGAGCTTTATTTCAACCCCGAGGTCGCGCAAGGCGTGCCCCTTTCCGGATTGACCGGGCTCGGCGGATTCACGAACGCAGAGATCGCCCGCACTTCCGGCCCGAGCCCCAGTTTCTATCGGGCCCGACTGTTCGCGCGCCAAACCTGGGGCTTCGGCGGCGGTGGCGAAAAAATGGAGTCGGATGCCAACCAGCTTGCCGGCAGCGTCGATCGGCACCGCTTGGTGTTGACCGTCGGGAATCTTTCGGTGCTGGACATCTTCGACGACAACGCCTTCAGCCACGACCCGCGAACGCAGTTTCTGAACTGGTCGCTCATGACCTACGGGGCCTACGACTACGCCGCCGACGCGCGCGGTTACTCCTCGGGATTGGCCCTCGAATATTTTCACGATGACTTGAGGCTGCGGGCCGGCCGCTTCATCCAGCCGAAAGAGCCGAACCAGCTCGCGCTGGACCCCAGGATTTTCAAGCACTACGGCGATCAGGTCGAGATCGAGCGGGCACACAGAGTGGCCGAACGGCCGGGGAAGCTGCGCTTTCTCGTCTTCCGCAATGTCGCGAGGATGGCGCGTTATCAAGACGCCTTGGATCTCGCGGGTCAAGCCGGTGGGGCGCCTGATATCAACGCCGTGCGCACGGTCGAGCGGGTCAAACGCGGATTCGGGTTCAACTTCGAGCAGGAAATCTCCTCTAGCATGGGCCTGTTCGGCCGGGCGAGCTGGGCCGACGGCCAGACCGAGACGTTCGCATTCACGGAAATCGATCAATCGCTCTGCGGAGGTGTGTCGGTGAAAGGCGGGATATTCGGTCGAGCTCAGGACACTCTCGGAATGGCATTTGTGCGCAATGCCCTTTCGGCGGCGCACCGTAATTACCTCGCTGCGGGAGGCCTCGGGTTCTTCCTGGGCGACGGCGCCCTGAACTATCGATCGGAAAACATCCTCGAAGTCTATTACAGTCTCAACGTCGCAAAAGACACTTGGTTCTCTGCCGATTTCCAGCGGATTTCAAATCCAGGCTACAACGCCGATCGCGGTCCTGCGACCGTCGTCTCGGCACGTCTGCACTACGGGTTTTGAGGCAGCCCGCGCCCCGAGCGGCAGAAGCTCACGCAAGCTCGGGGTCGATCGCGGCGAACAACCTGGTCTCGCCGCCCGAATGCCGGATCCACCACAGCGCTCCCTTGCCGATGCGACATCTGCGGCAGCCGCATCGGTGCCCCCCGCCGGCGTGGTCATAAACGCCACGCCGAGCGCCTGAACGGTCTGCTGCGCGCGTGCGGCGGGGCTGACCAGAATTTCGCAATTTCCGGGCAAGCGGGGCTTTAGCCAGGCGGCGATACGCCGCGCCTGCTCCTGGCCGTGTTCGGTCAGCTTCCGCGCAGAGTCTGGGCCGCCCGCCTCGGCCTCGGCGTGTCGCCAGAGAATCAAATCCATCGGTGTGCCTTCTGGGATCCGTACCGGTCGAGCTTACGCGACCGGGCGGAGGAGTATTATCCCGAAGCGCTCTCGTCTGGGAAGCGCGACACCTGTCACAGGAGACGAACGATGGCCAAGGCCGACGGAATCTACAGAATCACGGAAGTGATCGGAACGAGCGAAACTTCGTGGGAGGACGCAGCGAAGCGGGCGGTGCAGGCGGCATCCAAGACCTTGCGCGACCTTCGCATTGCGGAGGTCGTAAAGCAGGACTTGAAGGTCGAGGACGGCAAGGTCGTGGCCTACCGGACGCGGGTGATGCTGTCGTTCAAGTATCAGAAATAGATCTTCCCCGGAGAGCCTTTGGGCATTCGGTCTCATTCCTTGCCCGATGCTGAGATGGCCTTGCGGATGAATGTCTTCCTTTCGTTCTTGTCCTCGATTTCTTCGGCGATCAGGAGGAACAATTCCCCAGGGTCGCGCGCCTT